>NZ_LFCS01000017.1:0-72293 GCF_001887375.1 Aeromonas sp. SCS5 | reverse complement strand
CTGCCGGGTGCGGTGACCACCACCATCACCGACGAGACGCTACCGGGAGCGGAAGACACCGTGTATGCCCAGATCGAGGTGGATCAATTCAGGGTGCTGGAAGGTGGCGCGCTCAAATACACCGTGAGCCTGGTGGACAAGGACGGCAATGCCGTGACACTGCCGGCAGGCAAACTGGTGACCCTGAATTTGGCATGGAGCGGGGCGGCGGCCAATGATGGCGACACCAGCGGTCGTCCGGCCAGCGTGACCATCGGTGCAAACGGCAAAGCCGAATTTACTGTTACTACAGTAAACGACACCATTTATGAGATAGATGAAAAGCTTGCTGTCACTATCAGTGGTGTGAAGATCAATTCAGCATTTGAAGCTATTTCGATAGTAAATGGAAAAGGTAGTGCTGAGACCGTCATTGTGGACAACGATGCTCCCCCTACCGTGGTGATCAATAAACCTGCGGTGGTGTCCGAAGAGGGGCTGGTCAACGGGTTGCCTGATAACGCAGGTAATACAGATTCCACCAATGCGACCGTCGCCAGCGGCACTATTACCGTGGGGGATGTCGATAGCAGTAGCTTGACGGTCAGCCTCTCTGGTCCATCCGGACTCAAGTCCGGCGGTCTGGATGTGAAGTGGAACTGGGATGTATCAGGCAAAGTGTTGACCGGGTATACCGGTACCTTGGGTGGTGCGGACTATAAGGCGGTGCTTGATGTCAAACTGACTGCGCCTGCAGGAAGTACCAAAGGAGATTGGGGATATGACGTTACTCTGAAAGGAGCACTCGATCATCCGGTGACTGGTGCCGAGGACACGCTGAGTTTCAACGTCGGAGTTTCTGTTTCTGATGGACAGAGCACTACGGTCGGTTCGCTGCCTATTACTGTTGAGGATGACGCGCCAATCGCTGGGGACATGACGGCCGTCTCTCTGGTGAAAACCAGCATCCCGGATGTGTTGACCGGCAAGTTCAGCCTGACCGGGTATGTCGGGGATAGCGGCAGCATTGATGCGGGCAAATTCACTATCACAGCACGGGGGTTCGAGTCTTCGACTTCCTCTAGGCTCGTTGATGCCAAGGTCAATGCCTCCGTTGACGGGCTAGGCGTCAAGAGCACGAGCGCGCCTTATCACAACATTGATAATGAGATCGATTTCCGCAAATTTGCGGATGGTTCGAGTGTATCCGAGGAGTTGGTGATCAAGCTGGATGCGGGCACTGTGGCATATGGTGCCAAGATTGAGTTCAGCAAGATCTATGGTGGAGAACTCGAGAGCGGTGTGGTCGAGTTCTGGCGCGACGGTAAACTGGTTGCAACACAGACATTCAGCTCGAATGCTGCCAATGGTGATTATGCTGCCAACTTCCAGGTTCAGCAGGGCGGTTTTGACACCATGGTGATCAAGGCGACCGATAACGGCAAGTCGGCCAGCTGGGGTGACAACAGTGACTTTACTGTCAAGTCTATCGAGTTCCTTGGTTCCTCTACCCCGCAGGCGATTGCCTATGGTTCGGGCACGCTCGATCCGCAGTGGGGCGCTGATGGCAAAGGACGTTTCGAACTGGTCACCGGTACGGTCGAATCCGGCCTCAAGACAGTCGTCGGTCTGGCTATCGCGATCACCGCCGATGGGGCTAATACCCTGCTTGGCAAGGACAGCAATGGCAGTCTGATCTTCAAGATGGAGTTCACGCCTGCAACAGGTAAATGGGAGTTCTTCCAGTATGCCGAGATGCAGCGCCCTGCTGACGGTGACATTGACTTTGCATTCAAAGCCTACGATCGCGACGGTGATGGCTCGCAAGGCAGCTTTGCGGTCAATCCGCTGGTTCGCCCCGATGTAATGGGGGTATCGAATGCCAGTGTGACTGAAGGGGGGGCTTTGCAACATGTTGTCACCCTGAGCGGAGCGACCAATGTGGCGACCGAGTACAGCCTCTCAATTGCTGGCAGCGGTGCTCATGCTGCCAGCAGTGCTGATTGGGGAGCTTTGCAGTTTACCAACGGGGTGACCTACAACAGCACCACCGGCAAGATAACCGTGCCTGCCGGAGTATCGAGTTTCACTGTATCGCTGAATACGGTAAACGACACGTTGCCCGAGTTCACCGAAACGCTGGCGATCTCGGTGGGTGGCGTTTCCGGTACCGGCACCATAGTCGACAATGATCTCTCGGTGCGGCTCGGTGGCGGTCTGGTCGATGAGGATGGTTTGTCTGGTGGCAACGCCGGTTTGCCCGAGCCTGTCGGGGCGCCGACCAGCGGCCCGCTCTCGGTAACCCAATCGCTGCAGGTTACTGATGGCAATGGTAGCAATGTATCCGGCGTTCAGCTCAAGCTGGTCAGCATCACCGGCTTGAGCGGCATTACCGGCATTGATGGCCAACCCGTGAATGTGGTGCAGGATGGTGCGGGTCTCAAAGGTTACTTTGGAACCAACCCGGCCAATGTGGCCTTTACCGTAACGGTAGACAACAACTCGAATCCACCGAGCTATACCTTCACCCTGATCAAGCCGCTCAGCCACCTTGTGGATGGTCAAAGCAGCGTATTGAGCAGTCAGGATGAGCTGCGTCTCACGGTGAATTATGAGGTGAGCAAAGCTGGTTCCGACACTGCGAGCGGCTCTTTCGATGTCGCCGTGCGTGATGATGTGCCGGTTGCTGTGGTCGATGATGCCAAAGTTAACGTGGTTGTTGATTCATTCCAAGTTTCGGGGGTTGATGCTAACTGGGTAAATTGGAGTGGTGGTTCGTATGTCAAAGTCAGTGACTCTGATGATGTTAACCCAGGTAAAGATCAGATTCGTTGGGGTGGGGGTAGTAATCCGTCTGGCTACGGCTTCCTGGACAATGATGCGGCATTGAATGGCGCAATTCCGATCAATGAAGAGATCAAACTGGGCACATTCACTCATTACAATAACCCGATTTATAACGATGCTATCAGTGCAGCAACGATGGAGGTTACTTTCTCCGTAACTGATGCATTGGGACGGGTCACACCAATAAAACTTGTTGTGAATTTCAATCATAACGAAACCCCCAATGACAAATGGGGGAATGGTGATGACATCATCTCGATCGGTAATACGACAGCTACCTTCAACTTTGAAGGTAAGGCATACACGCTGGAGGTACTGGGTTTCCGCGATGCGGGTGGCAACGTGGTGAAGACTATTTACACCAAAGAGAATGCCAGCAACAGCTTCGATCTGATCGTCAAGTTGGTGGAAGGGTCTGGTTATCAGTTGCCACAGACCACCGGTAATGTGCTGACCAACGATCTTGCCGGTGCTGATGGTGGTCTGAGTGTCATTGGCTACGGAGTCGGCAGCAGCTCGACCACCTATACCAATGGTGCGGGTATCCAGGTAGTTGGTCTGTACGGGGTACTGACCATTTTGGCCAACGGTGCCTATACCTATCAGGTCACCAAGAATGGCAGCCAAATCCCGGCCGATGCGCGCGAGGTGTTCAGCTACAGCGTACGCGATGGTGATGGCGACACCACCAACAGTACTCTGACCATCAGCGTCAACCCGGTGGACAGCAACGGGGTACCGGTTCATCTGCCGCTGACGGTCGATGGTACCGACCTCAACGACTCTATCGTGGTGCGCAATGGCGAGAGAGCGACTAATCCTGACCGCATGGATGTTTCCTTCGGCGGTAATCTGCTGGGTGAAGTCATTACCAGTAACGGCGGCACCGACCATATACATAGCGGTACCAGCTATAACAAGGGAAGTGCCGACCAGATCGTCAGCAGCGGTGCCGGCAATGACCATATCGAAACCGGCAGCGGCAACGATGTGATCTATGCAGGCAAAACCGGGGCTGATGGGTTTGGTACTGACGATTCGTTGCAACTGACGGTCGATCAGCTCAAGGCTCACCACATCATGACAGGCAGCTTCTCTGGCACTGATGCCATGCTCGATGGCGACGGTCTGTTGCTGAGTGTTGATGTCAGTAGCCGGCAAGCGGATGTGGTCAATGGTGGTAGCGGCAATGACAAGATCTACGGGCAGTCAGGTTCCGACATCCTGTTTGGTGGTACCGGTGACGACTATATCGATGGCGGCAGTCACAACGATGCGCTGCGTGGCGGTCTGGGGAACGATATCCTGATCGGCGGGCTCGGCAACGATGTGATGCGTGGTGACGGCGGTGCAGATACTTTTGTCTGGAACAAGGGGGATACCGTATCCGGCTCTCTGACCAAGGATTACATCATGGACTTCAACAAGGGGTCAGGCAGTGTCAATCTTTCGGAAGGCGACAAGCTGGATCTGCGCGATCTGCTGGATCACGATGGTTCTCACAACCAGAACGATCTGAAGAGCCTGCTCTCGGTGTTCCAGGATAACGAAGGGGTGCACTTGCAGGTCAAGGAGAGCAGCACGGCCTCTGTTACCCAGGAGATCGTGTTGATGAACCACACCTTCGACAGTCTGACGGGCGGTTCGGCGACCACGTCCAATCAGGTGATCGATTACATGTTGAATAATCACATGCTCGATATTGATAAGCCGTAAGCACTAACGGCTACGCAATAAAAAGCGGCAGAGAAATCTGCCGCTTTTTTATTTTGAAGTGAAGAAAAATCAGTTGCCGAGGGTGGCGAACAGGCTTTGCTCCAGGGTGCCGCGGGAGACACAGACCGGCTTGATGGAGGGGGCCGGTACGCGCTCGCCTGAGGACTCAACGAAGAACAGCTCGGTGTTGCCCTTGACGTTGACGGTCGCCACGCTGCTGTTGCCGCTCTGGGTGATGATCAGGTTGATCTGCAGGTTGGGGTTACCCAGTGCTACTTTGGAGCCCATAGTACCGCAATCCAGCCACTCCAGACCGTCGGCAGAGTGCTCGACGTTGGCGGTCATCAGGCCGGAACCGCGCTGACTGTTTTCGATGTTGAGGCCGTGATCGGTGAACCACTTCTCGGCACGGGCCCATACCAGGTCAACCGGGATCGCCATCTCCTGGGTATTGTTGGTCGCCTTGGCAATCGGCGGGTTGTAGCGGTACTCTTCACCACCATTGTTGTCACCGGCACAACCGACCAGCAGCAGCGCCAGAGCGCCTCCCATAATCTTTTTCATCTTCTTTCTCTCGTCCATTTCATCCGGCCATTGGCCAACCGGCGCCTATTATCTCCGGAGCGACAATCTCTGTCAGCAAGCATCCTGCATCGAGCGTGTTATTGTGCCAGTCAGGTCGCTTTACAAAATCGGTTTGCTATCATAGATTTGCTCGAAATTCCTCCATAAGCGCCCCTGTGAACAACATGCTCACCCCGGATCTGCTGCAGCAGATCATCGACCATCTGCCAATGAGTATCTTCTGTCGGGATAAGCATGGGCGCTACCTCTTTGCCAACCGCATGTTTGCCAGCGAGGCAGGCTATATCTCGCCTGCCGAGGTGGTCGGCAAGACGAATGCGCAGATGCCGTGGGGAGACATCTTTGGCGAGGAGGACAGGCAACTGCTGGCGAAGGGGGAGCCGCTGCTTTACCAGCAGCTCCACTGCAACAGCGGCGGCAACACCAGCTGGATGGAGATCCACAAGGTGCCGCTCTATGACCAGCAGGGCGAGCCTTATGCCGTGTTTGGCGTGGTCAACGAGATTGCGCAACGGAAAAACCTCGAACAGACGGTCAAGAACCAGCAGGTATTGCAGCGGTTTTTGCTGGATGCGATCCCCGATATTATCCGCTTCGATGACCATAACGGCGTGCTGCTTGAGTGCAATCAGGCGTTTCTCGACTTTATCGGGCAGCGGGCCGAGGAGGTGCTGGGCCACCAGATCCCCTATCGACTCTCTGCGCCGCAAGGGATGGATCAGGGAGAGTGTTGCCTGCTGGACGCCAGTGGCAAGGGGCGGCATATGGAGATCACCCGGGTGGATGTGTCCGATGGTGATGGCCACTCCCTCGGTGTGCTGACGCTGGGTCGCGATATCACGGGGCTGCGTACCACTCAGGCCCAGCTGCAGCAGGAGCAGCACTACGACAGCCTGACCGGCTTGCTCAAGCTCTCCCGCTTTCTGCAGACCAGCCGCCATCTGGGTGGCCGCAACGCCACGCTGGTGCTGGTCGACCTGCACCATTTTCGCGAGATCAACGATCGCTTCGGGATCCGGATTGCCGATCGCCTGCTCAGTCAGGTAGCCAAGCGGCTGCAGCAGTTGGCGCCGCCGCGTTCGCTGCTGTGCCGGGTGGCGGCTGATGACTTCAGCCTGCTGCTGCCCGAGCTCGGCGAGCCGTTGCAAGGGTGGAGCCAGCAGTTGCAGCAGCAGCTGATGGAGCACTATCAGGTGGAAGAGCACCGCATCCAGATCCCGGTTTTCCTCGGGCTGGCTCAGGGCAAGGCCAATGATGCCGAACGGCTGCTCAGCCATGCGGAGGCGGCACTGGCGCAGGGCAAGCGGCAGCAGCACTACACCACCCTGTTCGATCCTGAGCTCCATGCCAAGCTCAAACGGCGTCAGCTCATTGCGGCCCAGTTGCCACTGGCCATCAAGTCGGCCCAACTGGTTGCGGTCTATCAACCCATCGTCTGCAGCAGAACGCTCCGGTTGCATGGCGCCGAGCTGCTCTGCCGCTGGCCTCATCCCGAGCTGGGGATGATCTCCCCTGACGAGTTCATTCCGCTGGCAGAAGAGATGGGGGTGATCGGCCAGCTTGGTCAGCTGATGCTGGAGCAGGGTTGTGCCCAGCTGGCGCAGTGGCAGGCGGCTTGCCCGGAGATGATGCTCTCCATCAACCTCTCGCCGCTGCAATTTCGTGATCCGGCCCTGTGTGAGCTGGTACAGGGTTGTATCGTCCGCCACGGGCTCAAGGCCAGTCAGCTGGAGCTGGAGATCACCGAAGGGGTCCTGATGGAGAATGCCGACCAGATAGAGACCAACCTCGACAACCTGATCGCTGCCGGCTTCCAGCTGGCCATCGATGACTTTGGCACCGGCTACTGCTCGCTGGCCTATCTGCCGCGGCTCAAGGTCGCGACCCTCAAGCTGGATCGCAGTTTTACCCAGGGGCTTGCCAGCAACACGGCGACGACCGCCATCGTGCGTTCCGTCATCGGGCTGGGCCATGAACTCGGGATCCGCATCACGGCCGAGGGGGTGGAAACGCCGGAGCAGCAGCAGTGGCTGACCGATGCCGGTTGCGATCGTCTGCAGGGCTACCTCTTCAGCCGGCCGCTGCCGCCGCTGGAGTTCGCCGCCAGCTATCTGGACTGACTTTGTGCCAGAAACAACAAGGCCACCTCGCGGTGGCCTTGTTGTTTGGCGATGGGGCAGGATCAATCCTGGAAGTAGGTGCCCCAGCCATCGTAGTCCACCCCGTATTTTTCGAGGATGGGCAGCATTTTGGCGATATCGGCCACGATGGCTTCGACATTCAGCTTGCACTCGATGGTGGCATCGAAGCAGAAGATGGTGGCGCCGTCATCCAGCTCCATCTCTTCGGCATCGGTCACTTCGAAACCGGCCTTGAACAGGTCAACCGCTGCTTTTTCCAGACGGTCGAAATCCTGGCAGGCGAAGTGGTGTTCAATGTCGTAATCCGCGTCAGGGTTGCTGCCGTCGGCCAGCAGCTCGTTGACGATCTCTGTGGTCTCTTCACGCCACTCTTGCATATTCAGACTCATGTTGCCTCCAGGCGGTATCGTTGCGGCAAAGCATACTCGCACAGCGCATCCGGCTCAATGCGGCAAACCTGCAGAAGCGCTGATTTCCCGCTGTTTGGTGATGAATGGCACAGGAGAGTGGTGTGGCGAGCCCGTTTTTTGCCCTGAAACGGCCAATAACCACCCGTTACGTTCAGTTGTTGAGCGAACGAACTTTTTATCGTGCCAGCGTGGTTGACACCGTGCGCCGGAAAGGGTTTAATGCGCGCCGTTGCCCAGATAGCTCAGTCGGTAGAGCAGGGGATTGAAAATCCCCGTGTCGGCGGTTCGATTCCGTCTCTGGGCACCACAATTCCTCCTTAGTTCAGTCGGTAGAACGGCGGACTGTTAATCCGTATGTCACTGGTTCAAGTCCAGTAGGAGGAGCCAAATTCGAAAAGCCCGCTCAATCGAGCGGGCTTTTTTCATTTCTAGTTGCCGTTGCACGCGGCTAAAAAGAGTGTCGCGCCACAGGTGGCACTGAACAGCAACATGCCGGTCTGCAACATGCTGCCAGGGCATGGCTTTTTCTCTCTTTTTCCGGCCCTGATCCACTTCGGTTTCATCACGTTCCCTTATCCATTTTGTCGGCCTGAATCCCTGCACTCCTGCGCAGGTTCGCCATCTTTGTTGAATGGGGGCATGGCGTCAATCTCCCGGCCAGGAGAATAATTCAGCAAGCAATCACCTCCTTGACAACGCGGTTCAATCCTCTTTTTTGCACCCTTTGAACCAGCCTCCACATTCGCAAAAAGCGGCATGACCCGGCTGGCGAGCAGGGCTAAGATGGGGCTGAGCCTATTCCGACCTCGACATGGAGAGAGTCAAGATGAGCAGCCCACTGCACTACGTACTGGACGGCGTTCACTGCGAGCCGCACTTTTTTACCGTTCCACTCGATCACGACGATCCCGATGGCGAGAGCCTGACCCTCTTTGCTCGCACTTTGTGCCGCAAGGATCGGCTTGATGACAAGCTCCCCTGGCTGCTCTTTTTGCAGGGCGGCCCAGGTTTCGGGGCGCCGCGCCCAAGCGCTAACAGTGGTTGGCTCAAGCGGGCGCTTGAGGAGTTTCGGGTGGTACTGCTCGATCAGCGGGGCACCGGCATGTCGAGCCCCATCCACAGTCATTCACTGGCCAAAATGACCCCGGCCGAGCAGGCGCACTATCTCAGCCACTTTCGCGCCGACAACATAGTGCGGGACGCCGAGTTTATCCGGCTGGAGCTGAGCCCCAACCATCGCTGGAGCCTGCTGGGTCAGAGCTTTGGCGGCTTCTGCTGCCTGACCTACCTCTCGCTCTTCCCCGACAGTCTGCGGGAGGTCTATATCACCGGTGGCATCGCGCCGATTGGCCGTAGCGCAGAGGAGGTCTACCGCGCCACCTACCAGCGGGTGGCCGACAAGAATCGCGCCTTCTTTGCCCGCTTCCCCCATGCCCAGCCCATCGCCAACCGGCTGGCCAACCATCTGCACCAGCACGATGTGCGGCTGCCCAATGGTCAGCGCCTGACGGTGGAGCAGTTCCAGCAGCAGGGGCTGGATTTGGGTGCCACGGGAGCTTTCGAGGAGCTTTACTATCTGCTGGAAGAGGCCTTTATCGGCGACAAGCTGAGCCCGGCATTTCTCTATCAGGTGCAGAGCATGCAGCCATTCAATACCAATCCGCTGTTCGCCATCCTGCACGAGGCCATCTATGCCGAAGGAGAGGCGACTCGCTGGGCCGCCGCCCGGGTCAGAGAGGAACTTCCCGAACTGAACTGGGCACCCGGCAAGGATTTTGCCTTCACTGGCGAGATGATCTTCCCCTGGATGTTCGAGCAGTTCCGCGAGTTGCTGCCCCTGAAAGAGGCTGCCCATCTTTTGGCCAACAAGGCGGATTGGGGGCCGCTCTATGACCCGGCCCAGCTGGCCCGCAACAAGGTGCCGGTGGCCTGCGCCGTCTATGCCGAGGATATGTACGTGGAGTTTGACTACAGTCGCGAGACCCTGCGGGGTCTGGGTAGCAGCCGCGCCTGGATCACCAACGAGTATGAGCACAACGGCTTGCGGGCTGATGGTGAGGTGGTGCTCGACAAACTCATCGCCCTGAACCGGGATCGCTGAGGCGGATAGAGACGCCGGATTGCGGATAAAACAAGGGGCCATATCGGCCCCTTTTTCGTTGCTTGCTGTGATGTCACTTATTTTGTTTCATCGTGCCAGCGGCGGAAGATGAGTGAGGTGTTGATGCCGCCGAAGGCGAAGTTGTTGGACATCAGATACTCGATCTCCAGCTGGCGTCCCTGACCCGTGATGTGGTCGAGGGGCTCGCAGGCAGGATCCGGGTTGGCCAGATTGAGGGTCGGAGCAAACCAGCCATCGTGCAGCATCTCAAGCGACAGCCAGGCTTCGATGGCGCCACAGGCACCGAGGGTATGGCCGAAGTAGCTCTTGAGCGAGGAGATGGGGGTCTGGTCACCGAAGATGGCGGCGGTCGCCTGGCTCTCGGCGATATCGCCCCGCTCGGTGGCGGTGCCGTGAGCACTGATATAGCCAATCTGCTCGGGGCGCAGCCCGGCCTGATCCAGCGCCATCTGCATGCAGAGCTGCATGGTCTGGCTCTGGGGCTGGGTGACATGGGCCGCATCGCAGTTGGTGGCAAAGCCGACCAGCTCGGCGATGATGTGGGCACCGCGGGCGAGGGCGTGGTCCAGCTCTTCGAGCACCAGAGTGGCAGCCCCTTCGCCGATCACCAGTCCGTCGCGATCCCGGTCAAACGGGCGCGGGGTGAGCTCGGGGGTGTCGTTGAGCTGACTGGTGGCAAACAGGGTATCGAACACCACCGCCTCGGAGGGGCAGAGCTCCTCCGCGCCACCAGCCACCATCACGGTCTGGTAGCCGTGGCGGATCGCCTCGTAGGCGTAGCCGATCCCCTGGCTGCCGGAGGTGCAGGCGCTGGATGTCGGGATGACCCGGCCTCGCAGGCCGAAGAAGAGGCCGGTGTTGACCGCTGTCGTGTGCGGCATCATCTGCACATAGGTGGTGGCGGTGATGTTGGCGGTGGTCTTGTCGTTGAGCATGGCGCCAAAGGCGCTGATGGGTGCCGTGCTGCCGGTGGAGGAGCCATAGGCGATACCGGTGCGGCCATCGCTCAGCACAGCTTCGTTCAGCAACTTCGCCTGCTCCAGCGCGAGCTCGGAGGCCACGGTCGACATCTCGGAGACTCGCCCCATGGCGCGGATCTTCTTGCGCGGATAGTGGGCCGGCAGGGCAAAGTCGCTGATCGGTGCGGCTAGCCGGGTGTTGAGCCCGTCATAGACCCCCCACTCGTGCATGGTGACCACGGCGTTGCGCCCTGCCTGCAGGCGCGGTTTGACGCTGGCCCAGTCGTTGCCAAAGGCGGTCACACCGGCCATGCCGGTGACTACGACCCGTCGATTCATATCAGGCCTCCGTTGATGGAAATTACTTGCCGGGTGACATAGCCGGCGATATCGGACATCAGGTAGGAGACCAGACCGGCTACCTCCTCTGCCTGTCCCATGCGTTTGAGAGGGATCATCTTGAGCGCTTCTCCCTCCACTTCCGGGCTGACCATGCCGGTGTCGATAAGGCCGGGGGCCACGCAGTTGACCGTGATCCGCCGTTTGGCGAGCTCCAGCGCCAGCGCTTTGGTGGCACCGATAAGGCCGGCCTTGGAGGCGCTGTAGTTGACCTGACCGCGGTTACCCATGATGCCGGAGACCGAGGAGAGGGTGACGATGCGCCCGCCGCGGCGCAGTCCGATCATCGGCATGATGCAGGGTTTGAGCAGGTTGTAGAAACCGTCGAGGTTGGTGTGGATGACATCATCCCACTCGTCGTCGGTGAGTGCCGGGAAGGCGCCGTCACGCACGATGCCGGCATTGCAGACTACGCCGTAGTAAGCGCCGTGCTGCTCGATGTCGGCTTCAAGGCGTGCGCGGCACAGCTCGCGATCGCCGATATCAAACTGGATGAGGCGCCCGTTGCCGCCTAGGGCGGTGATCTCGTCGAGGGTCGCCTGCGCCCCCTGCAGGTCGCTGTGGTAGTGGACGACTACGGTGAAACCGTCGGCCGCAAGCTTGAGGGCGATGGCGCGGCCAATTCCCTTGCTGGCGCCGCTAACCAGTACGGTCGAATTCATTGTTTCTGCTCCAGTAAATCTGTCAGTTGTGCCTCGGTGGGCTGATAGGTGCTCAGGCGGGCTCTGGCGCACTCGCGATCCCCAAGCCAGATGCTGCATTCAAAGCTGGCCATCCCGCCATCCTGCAGCAGGCAGTGGGCCTCGATGCGCAGCAGGCTGCCGGAGGCAAAGACGGGCAGCTCGCTCTGGTATTTGCGGGTGCCGAGCAGCATGCCGATCCGCACCGGCTCATGGTGGCTGTGTGCCTGCATACCTGCCCAGGCGGCGATGGTTTGCGCCATCAGTTCGATACCGCACCAGCCGGGCAGATCGCCGTTGTCATCGAGCAGCAGCCCCTGCCGTGCTCCCACCACCGTTTCGCAGCAGACACTCTGCTCGTCGTGCGCTGTGACGCGCTCGAGCAGCAGCATTGGCGCGCGATGGGGAAGCAGTTGTTCTATGGGAGGAAAAGTCATGATGCCTCTTTGCCAAAAATCAGGCTGACGTTGTTGCCACCAAAGGCAAACGAGTTGGACATGATGATATCGACCGGCCCCTGCTTCTGCACAAGAGAGATGGGGGCTAGCGCCGGATCGGCCGTTTCACCCTGCGGTGGCAGCGGCAGGCCCCGCTCGATCAGCAGGCAGCAGAGCGCCGCTTCGGTCGCACCGGCAGCCCCGAGGGTGTGGCCGGTCAGCACCTTGGTCGAGCTGACCGGTACCTTGTTCGGGAAGAGGCGCGCCAGCGCGCGGCTCTCCATCTCGTCGTTGAGGCGGGTGGCGGTGCCGTGGGCATTGACGTAACCGATCCGTTCAGCCTCAAGGCCGGCGCGGGTCAGCGCCATCCGCATCGCCCGCTCGGCACCTTCCCCTTGCGGGTGCGGCGCCGAGATATGCCAGGCATCCGATGACTCTCCATCCCCCAGCAGGGCTAGCGGAGCGGGCTCCAGGCTCACCAGAAACAGGGCCGCCCCTTCGCCGATGTTGATGCCATCGCGCCCGGCGGCAAACGGCTGGCAGCGCTGTTCGCTCAAGGACTCCAGACTGTCAAAGCCGTTGAGGGTGAGGCCGCACAGGGAGTCGGCCCCACCGACCAGCGCCACATCGGCCTGACCGCTGGCCAGCAGGCGGCGGGCGGTAATGAAGGCGCGAGCGCTCGAGGAACAGGCGGTCGAAATGGTCATCGCCGGCCCCTCAAGACCAAGGTGAGCGGCGAGAAACAGCGAGGGTGAGCCGAGCTCCTGCTGTACGTAGTCAAACTGCGGTGGCAGCGCCTCGCCACGCTCGCTCGCCGCAACGGCGGCCTCGGCCTCGCCGATGCCGGAGGTGCTGGTGCCGAGCACCAGCGCCACCCGCTGCGATCCGACGCGGGCGATAGCGGCGTTCACTTCGTCTTCGATATCGGCCAGCGCCGCGAGCAGCAACCGGTTGTTGCGCGAGTCGTAAGTGGTGATCGTCACCGCTGGCAACGGATGGCGCACCCGACCCACCGGCGAGGTGCGGCCATCGACCAGCGTCCAGTGTTCGCCATCGAGCGGGCTGGCGCCACGGATGCGCCACGCCTCGAGGGCGGCACTCACCTCATCCTTGCCACGGCCGAGGGCGTTGATGAGGCTGTAGGCGTGAATGTAGAGGGTCATTGCGCCAGATTCTCCAGTTGCAGGCGGTAGCCAAAGCGGTGCTGTGTCAGGCTGACCGGCTCGCGCTGGCCTTGCCAGTGCTGATAGCGGATTTCGGTGACCAGTACGCCGGCAGGGTCGGTGAGGCGGCGAACATCCCCCTCATCGACCAGCTGCCAGCCCGCCGGCAGACGGGATTGCCACTCGGCCAGCGGCCAGTAGCAGAGCATCACGTCGGCCAGTACCTGAGCCGGCGGGGGCAGGGCGTTACCGGGCAGGGGGAGCAGCCGCTCGCTGTGAATGCCGCTCTGGTCGTACTGCACCTTGAACAGGCGCGCACCGGTCGGCATCAGCCCGACCAGGGTGATGCCCTGCTGGCCGGCCTCCAGTGCGGTGAGCAGCTGATACTGCTTACCCTTGACGCTGGCGATCAGCAGTTGTTGGCGGTTTAGCGGTTCGGCGCGCTGGGGCGCCGGCAGCGAGAGGGGAACGCCCGGGGCGATAAACGCCTCTATCCCCTGCTGGCTGCTGCAACCGCTCAGCAGCACCAGCAGCAAGTACCAGTATCTCATCATGACTCCGCAGCTGGCCGCGGGGCCAGCACCATGGGGGATAACAGAAACGCGGTGAAGATCCCGCCGCTCAGCACAATTCCGAAACCGGCGATGGCCGGGGTGTTGCTGAGCGCCAGCAGGCCGAAGGCCAGCAGGGTAGTGAGGTGGGCCAGCAGGATGGCGAGCAGGGTCGATTGCTGGCGGGCAGGCTCGCTGCCGCAGTGGGCGAAGAAGAGCCCGTAATCGATGCCGATGCCGAAGATAAGGCTCAGCGCCAGCACGCCAAAGAGGGTGAGCGGCTGGCCACTGAAGCCAAGCAGCGCCAGCCCCATGGCGATGGCCAGCCCGTTGACCAGCAGGATGCGCAGGGTCAGGCGCCAGCCGATGCGATGCCAGAGCAGCCCCATCACCAGCACCACTGCGACCAGCAGCAGCTCGGCGAGCTTGAGGCGGTAATCGGCAAAGAGCTGGCTCCACTGGCTGCGCTGATCCTGCCAGATCACCCCGTCATGCTCGTCAGCCAGACGGGCCAGCGCGGCGGCATCGTGAATGCCGGCCAGCGGCACCCAGATGCCGACCCGGCCATCGGGCAGGGCGTACCAGAGCAGGCGGCTCCCTTCGCTGACCGGGCTGGTTAGCCACGCCTCGGGGGTCAGCAGATCCAGGGGACGAGCGCTGGCCTCCACCGGCACACCGGCTGCCTTGAGGGCGGAAATGACGCCCGGTTGCAGCGCCATGATGGCCTGATGATCTGCCTGCTGACGAGCCCTCGAGGGGATCCACTGGCTGATGGCGACAAACTGGTCGAGCACCTTGTGCTGGCGGGCCAGCTCAAGCTGGTCAGCCAGCCTCTCTAGACGGGTGAGGGCCTGCTCGCCATCGCGGCCTACCACCAGATAGCCGGTCATGCCTCCCTGCTGGCCGGTCAGTTGCTGGATCTGGCGCTCCTGCGCCTGCAGCTCGTGGGGCAGGGGTTGCAGCTTCTGGATATCGTCATCCACCACGAGGCGGCTGATGCCGATGGCGCTGATCACCAGCACCAGTAGCGGCAGCCAGCGGCGCAGGCCGCCCGGGCGCTGCCAGGCCTCAATCCAGCGCACCTGCCAGTGGCGGATGGGCAAAGCCCCCTGCGGCAGGTCGCCCAGCCAGTAGGGGAAGAGCAGCAGCACGGTCAGGAAGGCGGCCAGCAAGCCTGCCAGCGCGCAGATGGCGAGCTGTTGCAGCCCCGGGAAGGGGGCGAGCCAGAGCAGGGCATAGCCGATCAGGGTGGTGAGCAGTGCCAGACTCAGCCCCGGCAGCAGGTGGGCGCGGGTCTGCGCCGGTGTCTCGTGACCATGCAGGCGCCGCTCGCTCAGGAAGTGGATGGCATAGTCGATGGAGATGCCGATGAGGCTTGAGCTGATCACCAGGGTGAAGACGTGGATCTCGCCAAACACCAGCAGTACGGCGCCTAGCCCCCACAGCATCCCCATCGTCAGCGGCAGCAGGGAGAGCAGCAGGGCGCGCACCGAGCGAAATGCCAGCCAGATGAGCACAATGACCCCGATAAGAGAGCCCAGCCCGATGGTCGAGATATCCTGCTCGGCGAGCGAACTGGCGTGCTGGCTGTAGAAGAGGGTGCCGCGGCGCAGCAGTTCGACGCCCGGATAGTGCTGGCGCAACTGCTGCTCGGCGGCTGCCAGCTCGGTGAGCAGTTGGCGGTTGCGCGCCATGTCGAAAGCGGAGAGGTTGAGTTCGGCCCGTACCATATACCAGCGGCGGCCATCCGGCCCGGTGCTGCTGAGCCAGCCTTTTTCGTCCAGCTGCATCGGACTCTTCTGCTCCAGCACCGCAGCGCGGGTCAGCAGCAGGGGATCGGCCTGCCACTCGGCGCGCGAGACGCCGCCGAAGGGGGAGTAGATCTGCCCCAGCACCCACTGGCTCCACCCCTCGGGGCCACTGGCCAGCCGTGCCCGCGCGCTCGGCGTGAGGTGTTGCCACGCCATCTGTCGCATGTAGCTCTGCCAGGCGCCGGCGAGAGACGGCTGGGCCGCCTTCAGATGTTCCAGTGAGTCGATGGCGGCCAGCTGCTTGCTCCATGCGGTCGCGGCAGCTTCACCATTTTCGCCGGCGGGCAGGCTCACCAGCCACACTAGCTGCCGGTCGAGGTTGGCGAGCAGTCCGGCCCGGATTTCCGGATGCCACTGCTGGTGCTCCTCCTTGGGCAGCAGATCCATCACGCTGGTATTGAAGCGGGCGCGGGGCAGGGCCAGCGCCAGGGCAAGGCAGACCGCCACGCAGAGCAGCAGCCACAATCGCCCCAGCAGGCGCCACTGTTTCTCAGTGAGCATCAAAACGGGATTGCTCCTCGGCACTCAGGGGCAGGTTTTTAAGCTGCCAGTCAACAAAGCGGATCAGGGTGACATCCCCCTGTTTGTCATGGATGGCGAGCGAGGCGAGCTCGTGACGCCCCTTGAGCACCAGACTGGCGAAGACCTTGTCGAGGGGCGAGCGGATGGGCTCGAGGGTCAGGGTCCACTCTTCCCCCTCGCTGGCGAGTTTGTGGCGAAAGTAGTTATCCAGCGCCGCTTCGCTCGGGTCGAACAGGGCCAGCATCAGGTTGCTGAACTCCAGCAGCTGCGGGCTGTCGAGGGTCTGGGCCGGTTGACCGGGCAGCTGCTGCACCATGCGCGTCGGGGTGAGGGTCAGCGTCAGGGGAAAGGGTTTCTGCTGCTGCCACCAGAGCCCCTTGCCCTTCACCAGCAGCAGCTCACCGCTGGAGCGCAGCGCCTGAGTGAGGCCGCTTATCTGGCGCTCCTGCTCGAAACGGGCGCTGCGGGCATCGGCCGCCGTGAGCTGTTGCTGCACATCGGCCAGCGTGATTCCCAGCGTTGGCCAGGAGAGCAGAGCCAGCAGCAGGGTGAGACGGGCCATCATTCGCTCATCCCCAGCTTGTCGAGCAGCACCTGCGGTGAGGCGAGGCACATCTCGCCGCTCTGCTTGCTGACCGCCACCTGCACCGTGTACCCCTTGCTGGTGCGTTTGCCACTCTGCGGGTCATAGAGAAGGTAATCGATCTTGAGGCGATGCTGGTACTCGACCAGGGTGGCGCGCACCCGCACCGTCTGGCCAAAGCGCAGCGGGGCTATGTACTTCATCCGCACATCGATGACCGGCCACAGATAGCCGGAGGCCTCCATCTGCGGGTAGTTGTAGTCGATGCGATCGAGCAGGGCACAGCGGGCCAGCTCGATGTAGCGCAGGTAGTGGCCGTGCCAGGCAACGGCCATCATGTCGACGTCGTGGAAGGGGACGGTGACATCGACCTCGGCACTCAGCTGCCAGGGCTCAGACATGGGACACCTCGTCATAAATCGGGTAGTGACGTGCCTGCAGGCGGGCCATCATGGCGCGCAGCTCGGCCTCCAGCGGGCGGTCTTCGCAGAGGAAGGGGTGATCGCGGCGTACCGCCTCGACAGTGGCAGCGAGCGCCGGACTGAGGGTGGTCTGGTCATTGCACTGCAGGGCAAGGCGCAGCTCGACTCCCTGCACCGCCGCCAGCAGGCTGGCGCTGGCCACCTGTTCGGTCAGGGTCAGCACCCGCAGCGCATCGCGGGCGGCGATGGTGCCCATGCTCACCTTGTCCTGATTGTGGCACTCGGTCGAGCGCGAAAAGACGCTGGCGGGCATGGTGTGCTTGAGCGCTTCCGCCGTCCAGGCCGAGGCGCCAATTTGCACCGCCTTGAAGCCGTGGTTGATAAAGCGGCGCTCGTCGCTTGCGCCGGAGAGGTTGCTCGGCAGCCCCTGATTGAACTTGCTGTCGACCAGCTGGGCCAGCTGACGGTCGAGCAGATCGGCCAGATTGGCCACCGCCACCTTCATGCTGTCCATCGCCATGGCGATATGGCCGCCGTAGAAGTGACCGCCGTGCATCACATGCTCCCCGTCACCGTCGATGAGGGGGTTGTCGTTGGCGCTGTTGAGCTCGTTTTCGATAAGCGTGCGCCACCAGGGCAGGCTGTCGGCCACCACGCCGATGACGTGGGGCGCGCAGCGCAGGGAGTAGCGATCCTGCAGCCGGTTGCTGTGGTGCGGCAGCTCGCCGCTCTGCAGATCGGCGCGCAGCCAGGCGGCGATCTGCTGCTGGCCCGGGTGGGGCTTGGCGGCAAACAGGCGCTCGTCAAAGTGGAAGGCGTTGCCCTCCATCGCCACGCTCACCAGCGCGGTGATTCGGGTGCAGAGCCGCATCAGGTATTCACAGCGGGCATAGGCGAGGCAGGCGAGCGCCGTCATCACCGAGGTGCCGTTCATCAGTGCCAGTCCCTCTTTCGGACGCAGCTGGAGCGGTGTGATGCCGAGCTCGCGATAGAGCTCGGCCGCGCTGGTCAGCTCCCCGTTGCGGTAGAGTTCTCGCTCGCCGATCAGCGCTGCCGCCACGTAGGAGAGCGGAGTGAGATCGCCGCTGGCACCGACCGAACCCTCTTCGGGAATGCGCGGCAACAGGTCTTGCTCCAGTAGCCAGGTAAGCCGCTCGAGCAGGGGCAGGCTGACGCCGGAGACCCCCTGTGCCAGCGAGTTGAGGCGGGTAGCCAGCACGGCGCGGGTCGCGGCCAGACTCAGGTTCTCGCCCATACCGCAGCCGTGAAAGCGGGTCAGATGCAGGGGCAGGGTATCGACCAGATCGAGCGGCACTGCCCGGGTGACCGAGTCGCCATAGCCCGTGGTGACCCCGTAGATCACCCCTTCCTCGGCGAGCAGCCGGTCAAGATAGTCGGCGCCGCGTTGGATACGGGCCCGGAACTCGGGGGCCGGGTTGAGGTGTGGCGTGGCGCGACGCTCGGCCAGCGCGACGACCTCTTCGATGGTGAGGGGGCGGGCCCCGAAATGGATCTCGTGCATGCCTTGATCAGTCCTGCTCATCGGTCAGATGCCAAAAGTCGAAAAAGTTGAACCACTCCAGCGGCGCACGCAGGCAGTGGTGTTCCAGCCGGTTGGCGTAGTGCTGTACCCGGGCCTCGAGTTGCTGCTGGCGCCCGGCCCGCGGCAGGGGCGAGCCGTCGGCGAACGGCTCGAAGTGCACCCGAAAGCGCCCCTGCTCCCGCAGCCCGAACATCAGGTAGGTGGGGCAGCCGAGGATGGCCGACAGCGCAAACGGGCCGAGCGGGAAGGGGGCCTTGGCACCGAGAAAATCGGCCCAGACTACCCGTTTCTCTTTGGTGACAGAGGTGCGATCGCCGACGATCACCACCCACTCCCCTTCCTCGATGCGCGATTTGAGCATGATGGCGGTATCGGCCCCCAGCTCCTGCACCTGCACCAGATTGAGGCCGGAGTCGGGGTTCACCTCCTGCAACAGGGCGTTGAAGCGGGCTGCGTGGCGGGTAAAGACCAGCGCCGTGATGCGAACCCCTTGCGCCTTGCTGCCAAGGGCGCGGCACAGCTCCAGATTGCCCAGATGGGAGCCGATGATGAGGGCTCCCTTGCCGCGAGCCGCCTCGTAATGGTGCGGGTTCACCAGCTCGATGTCGTCGAGGCCTATGTCGCCGCGCCAGGCGGCCAGTTTGTCGAGCGCCGCCTCGCCAAAGCGCAGGAAGTGGCGCAGGCTGCCCACCGGTTCGGGCAACGGTTGGTTGAGCTCGGCGGCGCGGGCGGTGAGGCGGGTCAGATAGTCACGGGAGGCCTCGCGCTGGCTGCGACCGGTCAGCCAGAAGTAGCTGATGACCGGCAGCAGCAGGGCCTTGAAGCCGGGACGGCCAAGCAGCCGGTAGCTCCAGAGCATGGTGCGAATGCCGAGCAGGGTGCCGCGCTCCGGGGTGCGTGACCAGTGTTCCCGTCCGCGCTTCAACAGTTGGCCGGGGGCGCGCAACAGGCTGGCTGCACCATCGCGCAGCAGGGTCAGCACCAGACGGGTGTGCATCCAGGAGATGCGCAGGTTATCGTGCAGCGGGTTGAAATGGGAGAGGCCGTTCTCGGGGTAGTGCACCTTGACCGGAACAAAGTGCACCGCCACACCGCGCCAGTGCAGGCGCACCATGATCTCGATGTCGAAATCCATCCGTTCGCCGAGAGTGCACTGCTCAAGCAGCGCGCAGCTCGCCTCGACCGGATAGACGCGAAGGCCGCACATGCTGTCCTTGATCTCGAAGGAGAGTGTCTCGATCCAGACCCAGGCGTGAGTCAGGTAGCGGCCGTAGAGGCGCCCCTTGGGCACAGATTCATCGTATTCGGGGGCGCCGGAGATGAGCGCCTGCGGGAATCGCTCTGATTCGGCCAGCAGCTCTGGCAGGCGGGAGAGATCGTGCTGGCCATCCGCATCGACCTGCAGGGCGTGGCTGAAGCCGCGCGCTCTGGCTGCCAGCAGCGCCGTCTTGACTGCGCCACCCTTGCCCCGGTTGTGCGGATGGCGAAGCAACGTGACCCAGCCGGCGTGTTCGGCTGCCAGCTGATCGAGCAGGGTGGCCGCGGCCGGCTCGCTGCCATCATCGACCAGCAGGCAGGGGAGGTTGAGCTGCGCGAGTTCACGCAGCACCGCCGCGAGAGGGGCTGCGTGGTTATAGCAGGGGATGATGATGCAGGGCGTCACGATAGCTTGACCCGTCCGCTGCTGGCGAGCGGCAGTGTATCGACATCCTCTGCGCTGCCGAGACGATATTCAAAGCGCAGCTGGCCGTCGCCATGAGCGCGCAAGATCAGCCAGCAGTGATCATCCGGGCGCAGCGGGCGTTGGAACTTGAGTTGGTCCATCCCCTGAAACTCGCCGGTGAGCAGCTTCTCTGCGCGGGCGAAGTGAATGGCCAGTTGCAGCTGGGTGACCCCGGGCAGCAGGGGCGCCTCGGGAAAATGGCCTGCAAACCAGGGCAGGTCGGCACTCAGGTGCAGCAGCAGCTGCACGCTATCGGAGGTTGCCTGACGTGCCAGCAGGGCGGGCAGCAGTGAACTATCCATCAGGTGGGTACTCCGGGTTGTTGCAGTGGCGTCTGGTCAAACGCCTGACGCAGCGCCACACCGTCGCGTTTGCCCGCGCCGGTCAGGGGCAGCGCCGGAAAAAGTCTGATGCTGCGCGGCAGCGCCACCGGCTCGAGCCAGGGGCGCAGCTGGCGGCGCAACTGTTGCAAGAAGGCGCCGTGGCCAAGGCGGGTGAAGCTCTGCATCCCCTGCTGGCTGAGCACCAGTGCGACGCCAAGCACCTGACGTCCGCCCTGCTCAAGGGGCAAGACTGCGGCATCGAGTATCCCCTCCAGCCCCTTGATGCGCAGCTCGACATCGTCGAGCGAGATGCGTTTCTCCTCGATCTTGACGATGCGATCGCGCCTGCCAAGCAGGTGAAAGCGGCCTGCCGCGCCTTTGTCGCCATCATCACACAGAGTGATGCGATCGCTGCCGACCCAGGGCTCAGGCTCATCCATAAAGGGTGAGCGCAACAGCAGAGTCTGCTCTTCGTCACAGCTGACAGTGACACCGGCAAAAGGGGTCCAGGGGATATCGGGCGCAGCGCTCTGGCGCCAGCCGATGCCGCCGGTCTCGCTGCTGCCGTAGATCTCCACCGGCAAGGTGCCGAGCAGCGCCGCGCATTGGCGTGCATCTTCATAGGCGAGCGGGCCGCCGGAGGAGAAGATCTGCCGGCAGCCGCTCCCCGCAAGGGCGGGATCGAGCCGCGACAGGAAGGCGGGCGAGCTGACCAGTACCCATGGCTCTTTCTGGCTGGCCAATTGCTCCGGATAGTCGGTCTGGCTGCGGGCAAACGGAATGCCGAGCGCCAGCGGCAGCAGGATGCGAAAGAGCAGGCCGTAGATGTGCTGATGGCTGACGCTGGAGAAGAGCCTCGCTCCCCCAAGGTGCTGATGCCACAGGGCGATCTGGGTACGTACCTCTGCTTCAAGCAGCGCCCAGGGTTTGGTGATCCCCTTGGGCTGGCCGGTTGAACCCGAGGTGTAGAGGGTGATCTCGGGGGCCAGCGTCGCTATTGCTTCCGTGGCTGGCAATGGCTCGCAGGCTGTAACGGCATCGATGCGCAGCACGGCGCAGGGGAGCGGCAGCGGTTCATCGCAAAGCAGTCCATCGAAGGCATCTTGATCCAGCAGCTCCTGCAAGCCGGCGAGGCGCTGGTGGCCGGGCAGCACCACGGCTCGCCCAGCCATGGCGCAGGCGAGCAGCGCCTGACAAAAGTGGTAGCTGTCACCGGTGCAAATAGCCCAGCGCTGCACCGGCAGTGCGGTGAGCTGGCGGGCGAGCAGCCCGGCGCTCTGGCGCAGCTGTGTCAGCGTCCACGCTCGCTGGCCATCGAAGCTGACGACGCGGTTGCCATCTGCCTGCAGCAGTTCATCGAGCAGGGTCATGCGCTATCCCGTTTCATCACGCGCTGGCGCACCAGCCATTCACCGCCCATCAGCACGCCCATCAGCAGATAGCTGACAAGGCCGTTGTAGAGACTCCAGAGCGTCAGATCGCCGTGCCAGACAGTCCAGCCAGAAAAGAGGCCGTTACCGATAAAAAAGAGGCACCACACCCGGGTCACCTTGCGGGTGTAGCGGACTCCCCGCTCCGGCAGATCCGGCGTGGTGAGGCGGGCCAGCCGCTCAACCAGCGTCATAGGTTGAGTGAGGCTCCAGCCAAACACTCCCAGCAGGGTCGCGTTGACGGCAATGGGGTAGTAAAGCAGCCAGTCGTGCTCGCGAAACCAGAGGTTGAGGCCGATCAGCAACAGGCCGACGGCCCCGAGCCAGCGGGTCGCCCAGCGCCAAGCTCCCGGCAGGGCTGCGCCGGCAAACAGGCGAATGGCAAACAGCGGCAACAGCAGCAGAGCCAGCAGGCCTCTCTCCCCATGCGACAGGCCAAGATAGACCAGCAGGGGATAGAGCAGTAGCAAGGCGCCCGCCAGCAGGTTGATGCGACGCATTACTCGGCGAGCAGGCGTTCGACGGCGTCGACCACGTCGGCGACGGTGCGCACCGACTTGAACTCTTCCGGCTTGATCTTCTTGCCGGTCAGTTTTTGCAGGTGCACCACCAGATCGATGGCATCGATGCTGTCGAGTTCAAGCTGTTGATAGAGCTTGGCATCCATGGTGACGTCTTCGGGGTCGATGTCGAACAGCTCGACCAGGGCGCGGCGAATTTCGTTGAAGATCTCATCTCTGGTCATGGCGATTATCCCCGCTGCTGGTTGACGAGAGCAGCCAGGGCTGCAACAGAGGCAAAGTGACGACGGGTATTCTCGTCATCAGCCGAGAGCACGATGCCGTAGCGTCCCTTGATCGCCAGTCCCAGCTCCAGCGCATCGATGGAGTCGAGGCCGAGACCGTCATTGAAGAGCGGGGCGTCGGTGTCGATATCGGCAGTCGTCATGCCTTCGAGGTTGAGGCTGTCGATGATCAGTTGTTTGATTTCTTCAGTTAGTGTTTGTTGCATCTTGAGTCCATACAGAGGCGGATTGGGCCGGGCTCAATACCCGTTTGAAATAGTGAGTGAGATGCCGCGCGGCCAGCGAAGGTGCCTCTTCGTGCGGCATCAGATCCCGAGCCTGACACTGGGGCAGAAACTCTACCGTAAAGAGTGGCTTGTGCGCGGGCACATGGAACCATTTGTGCTGTTTGGTCAGAAACGGGGCCGAGCAGTGAATGCGAACCGGTTGTAGCCTGGCCTGACAACGGACGGCCAGATGGGCTGCGCCGCGTTGCAGTTGCAGCGGCTCGCCAGGGGTCGTGCGGGTGCCTTCCGGAAAGACCAACAGTACCGCACCTTGTTGCAGGCGTTCACAACATACCGGTAATAATGTTTCGGCCGCGGCATTGGGAATATAACCGGCGGCCCGCACGATGCCGGCGACAAACGGATTATGCCAGAGCGCCTCTTTGACAATACAGTCGCACTCCGGCATGTAAGCTGCCAGCAATACATAATCGAGCAGGCTGGGGTGGTTGGCCAATACCAATACGCCGCTCAATTGCTGGGGCATATTGTCAAAGCGATAATCCAGTACCCTTAATTGCCTGAGCACATTGAGGAAAAAACGAAAACTTATTCTGATGGTGCTTTGGGCAAGGTGGCGACGCGTTTCCCCGCGTACAAATAACCAGAGCAGTGGAAACCAGACCAGCGTCAGCAGCAGGCAGCCAATGCCGAACAGGGTAAATCCCAGCATGGTACCAATCAGGCGCCAGAGCCGGTTCAATTGCGCTGCCATAGCCACTCCCTGCGCCCGTCGGTGATGCTAAATTGTGGCATGCCGTCCAGCAAGGCGCGCCAGCACGCGAGTGCATCGCCCTTGCCGGTTGCGCCAGTGTCCGTCGCCAGCGCACTCCCCTGCCACTCATCGCCCCGGCTCAGCAACAGCGCCACCGCATGGGGTGGCGGTTCATCACCGAGCCAGGGTTGGCTAAATGCCGGCAGCGTCCCCTCAAAGGCCACCACCAGTACCCGTTCCATACCGTCGGCGAGCATGCCGATGGCTTCCTGCAGGGCCGCGGCAAAGGTACCGCTCCCCGCGGCCAGCGAGCTCATGGGGATGGGCTGCTTGCCCTGAATGGAGGTCAACCCGGCTGCGGTGTTGTGCACTGACTGGGAGAAATCGGTGGGGGAGAGGCTGCGCGCCTGTGCCAGTGCCGTCAGCAGGCCAATGGAGCGATCCAGCTCCCCGTGGCGGCTGGCAAACACGGCCCCCTCCATGGCATGGCGCGACATCATATCGAGGGCCACTTCTACCGCAAGGCGGCTACCCTGGCTCATGCGGCGTGCCACCATCATGGGGATGTGAGGCGTTGCCAGAGGCGATTGCGTTGGCCAGATCCCCTCTTTCGCCCAGCCTTGCCACTGCTCCCGGGTGGTGAGCCCCGGCGCCAGCGCGCAACTTTCAACGATGGAAAAAGAGGAATTCTTGTACACGAAACGACCTTGACAGGATGATGCTAACAGGGAGACTCGACCACGGGCTCCACCAGTGGTTCAGCTCCAGTTAAGGATTTGAATAGGACGTGCATATTACCACCATTTCAAATCAAGAACAGGGGCAAGCAGTGACGCAAGTTACAAGTATGAAGAAAGTATTCACCCTCACCTTTATTTATTGAAAGGACACACATTTTATTGTCTCATTGGGTCGGCTTTGACAGGTTCCAATTACAAAGGGTTACAAAAATGAAAATGCTCAAAATTATTATCAGCGCATTAACACTGCTGTGGGTTGCCGGTTGCTCCACTTCCCAGCCGGTCATGAATATGACCAATAGTCTGGTTCCGGCCAATCTGAGTGAAAAGGATGTTTCTCGCGCCATTATTAATGCCGGTGTTAGTAAAAAGTGGGTAATGCGTGAAGAGCAGCCAGGGATAATTACTGGCCATATCCAGGTTCGCCAACATCAGGCCAATATCAGCATTCCTTATAACACCGTTAATTACTCTATTAATTATGTGAGCAGCGTCAATTTGGATGACAAGGGTAAAGGAAAAATCCACCGCAATTACAACCGCTGGATTGCCGGGCTGAACGAAGCAATTCAAATCGAATTGAATCGCGCCAGCAGCAACAAGTAAGGTCGGTGTCTCTTGAATCACTATCAGGCGGATCGTCATAACGCACTGGATGCCATCAGTCAGGCCCAGCGGATCGCTTTTGCTCCCATGCTGTTTCAGGCAGCCTGGAGCTTGCGTGAGTTCGGCATTCTGGCGTTTCTTGCCAAAGAGCGGCAAGGGGCTACCGCTGCGCAGATAGCCGAGGCGACCGGCTTGACCGAGTATGCAGTCAGCGTACTGCTCGACATGGGGCTGGGGGGCGGTATCTGCCACCTCAACGGGGAGTGCTACCTGTTGGACAAGGTGGGTCACTATCTGTTGAGCGACCCCATGACCCGGGTCAACATGGATTTTGTCCAGCATGTCTGTTACAAGCCCCTTGCCCACCTGCAGCAGGCCATCGAAAGCGGTACGCCTGCCGGGCTCAAGGAGTTTGGCGACTGGTCAAATCTCTATGCCCATCTCAAGGATCTGCCTGAGCCTGCGCGCAGCAGCTGGTTTCGTTTCGATCACTTCTATTCGGACTGGGCGTTCAAGCAGGCGCAGGATCTGGTACTCGGCTACGAGCCGCGCCACCTCTACGATCTGGGGGGCAATACCGGCAAGTGGGCCATCTCGTGTGCCCGGCGCAGTCCCGAACTGCAGGTGACCATTCTCGATCTGCCCGAGCAGATTGCCATGGCCAGCGAGCAGATCCGGGCCGCGGGGCTTGCCGAGCGGGTGCAGGGGTATCCGGTCAATCTGCTCTCGGAGCAAACGCTGCCCGGTGAGGCGGACATCTGGTGGATGAGCCAGTTTCTCGACTGCTTCAGCCATGACGAGATTGTGGCCATGCTGCGGCGGATCAGAAGCAGCATGAAGGAGGGGGCCAGGTTGTGCATTCTGGAGCTGTTCTGGGATCGGCAGCCGTTTGAGGCGGCGAGTTTCAGCCTCAACGCCACCTCTCTTTACTTTACCTGTCTGGCCAATGGCAACAGTCGCTTCTACCACTCCAAGGAGTTGTACCAGTGTCTGCGCGAGGCCGAGTTCCATGTCGAGGAGGATCACGACATTCCGGGGCCAGGCCATACCCTGCTGGTTGCCAAGCCACTGTGAGCACGCCGGGAGACGCGACATGAGCATAGTACAGATGAAATGCGTTCTGCTGATTGCGGGTGTGCTGCTGACGGGGTGTGCCGAGATGAAGGGGGTTGGTCGAACGATTGGCCATACCTCTCGTGATGTCACCCGGGAGATTGGTCATACGACCCGTGATGTGACCAAGGAGATAGGTCACGGTACGCGCGATACCGTCAAGGGCATCGGCAACGAGATTAAAAACATGTGATAGCAGGAGGGCCAACAGGCCCTCCTTTCATTTGCGCTTGATTACAGTGCGGCGGCGATGCGGGCACCGAGCGCCGCGTTGTTCAGTACCAGCTGGATGTTGGCCGCCAGCGAGTTGCCGCCAGTCAGCTCGCAGACACGTGCCAGCAGGAAGGGGGTTGACGCCTTGCCCTTGATCCCCTGCTCGTCCGCTTCATGGAGCGCCCGGGCAATGGCTGCGTCGATGTCGGCTTTCGGCATGGCGTGTGCGGTCGGGATGGGATTGGCCACCACGGCGCCGCCCGCCAGTCCCAGCTCCCACTTGAGGCGCAACGCCTCGGCGATGGCAGCCGGACTCTCCAGCCGATAATCAACCTTGAAGCCGCTCTCGCGGGTGTAGAAGGCGGGCAACTCTTCGGTTTGATAGCCGATCACCGGCACCCCTTGTGTTTCCAGATACTCCAGTGTCAGCCCGATATCGAGGATCGACTTGGCGCCGGCACAGACTACGGCCACCGGCGTTTGCGCCAGCTCCTGCAGATCGGCCGAGATATCGAAGGTCTCCTGCGCGCCGCGATGTACCCCACCAATGCCACCGGTGGCAAAGACCCGGATCCCCGCCATGGCAGCGATGATCATGGTGGAGGCGACCGTGGTGGCTCCCATTCCCTTGCGCGCCAGTACGAACGGAATGTCGCGGCGGCTGCACTTGGTCACGCTGTGGCCAGCCCGGCCCAGCGCTTCCAGCGCACCGGCATCCAGACCTACCTTGAGGCGGCCGTCGAGGATGGCGATGGTGGCCGGGATGGCACCGTTGTCGCGCACCACCTGTTCAACCTGACGGGCCGTCTCCACATTCTGCGGATAGGGCATGCCGTGGGAGATGATGGTGGATTCGAGGGCGACCACCGGTTTGCCGGCGGCCAGTGCGGCAGCAACTTCCGGTTGGATATCGAGGTAAGCGTTCAGCATGAGTACTCCTCCAGTATGCGGTCAACGGCGGTCTTGCTCAGACCGGAAAAAACGGTATCGGAACAATTGACGGTGAGGGCGGCGCAGCCCAGGGCAAAGCGGGTGGTCTGGGCAATGTCGAGCTCTTGCAGCCAGGCGTGGGCGAGGCCAGCCATAAAGGCATCCCCGCCGCCGGTGACGTTGAGTACCGGACTACCCAGCACCGGCAGGTGGCCCTGCTGCTCGCCATCGCTGTAGAAGATTCCCTGTTCACCCAGACTGAGGAATAGTCGCTTGACCCCGGCGCGGTGGAACCAGGCGGCCACCATGGGCCAGGTTTCGGGCCCGGCGATGGTCATGCCGCACAGCTGCTCGGCTTCGCTGCGATTGGGTTTGAGGGTGTGGATCTTGCCGAGCCAGGGGCGGATCTTCTCCACCTTGGCCACCGAAACAGTATCGACAAAGATGGCGTGCTCACCTTGCCGCTCGAACAGCCAGTCGAGGGTGTGGATGGCCAGATTGGTGTCGAGCACCCAGAGCCGGGCACCGCCGAGAAAGCCACCGAGTGGGGTCAGGCGGGCAGGAGTGAGCTGCTCGATAATGGCCATGTCATTGATGGCACAGCTCATTTCGCCGCTACCATCATGCAGGCTGAGATAACAGGAGGTGGTGTGGCCATCGAGCACCAGAGTCTGGCGCACATCGACGCCGGCCCGCTGGCTCACTTCCAATAGATGGTGACCATACTGGTCGTTGCCGACTGCGGTCAGCAGTCGGGTATCGCTGCCGAGCCGTGCCAGATTCTCTGCGATATTGCGGCCAACACCACCGGCCGAGGTGCGCACCTTGCCCGGATTGGAGTCGCCGAGCAGCAGGTTGTCGTGGCTGGTGCCGCAAATATCCATATTGGCACCGCCGATCACCACCACGTAGGGGCCTTCTCGCAGTACATAACCTCTGCCTTGCACATACCCCTGCCGGATCAGGCTGGAGATGTGGCTGGCCAGCGCAGAGCGGCTGATACCGAGGCGATCGGCCAGCTCCTGCTGGGCAATCATGGGATCCTGACGCAGCAGGGCGAGGATCTCTTGTTCACGCTCAGTCATAGACAAACATCCATTTGCAAACGTTTGTTCATTATTGCTGAGAAACGTTTGCCGGCTATCGACTTGTACAAAATTTGTCGGCTTGCGCACAAAAAATCGACATTCAAAGCTGGGTTGGCAAGCGGTTTATCTTGGGAGGGGACTTTTAACGGGTCGGTGGCCCTGCAACGGCTTATAATGGCCGCCGCAAGATGAGGAGAGATGATGGAAAAGAGAGCATTCTGCTGCATAGGGCTGGTCAATCCCAAATCCCCGGAAAATGTCGGTGCCGTGATGCGAGCTGCGGGTTGCTACGGGGTGGATGAGGTCTACTACACCGGCAACCGCTTCGAACTGGCGCGCCGCTTTGCCACCGATACCAAGCAGATGGTGGAGAAGATCCCGTTGCTCGGGGTTGATGACCTGCTGCAATTCATGCCGGAAGGGAGTGTTCCCGTGGTGGTCGATCTGATCGATGGCGCTACACCGCTCCCCGACTATATCCATCCGGAGCGCGCTTTTTATATCTTCGGACCGGAGGATGGCACGCTCGATCCTGCCCTCTACGGGGCGGTGAAAGATGTGGTTTATGTACCGACCCAAGGCTGCATGAATCTGGCCGCATCGGTCAACGTGATCCTCTATGACCGACTGGCCAAGGGGTATGGCAAGCCCTGAGACTGGGCTGTAGCTGGCTAAACCTTGATGGTAAAGGTGCTGTTCAGTGGCAGAGTGGTGCGATCGGTTGCCGCAGGTGTCCCTTGCTCTTGGGGGGCAGGCTCGTCTCCTTTGGCTTTATCAGCCTGCAGGCGAGCAATTTCAACCATGATCATTGCCAGTTGTTGCTGCAGAACCTTTATCTGGTCTTGCCGCAATTTGGCGGACTCTTTGTCATTCGGGGCATTTTCATCAGGCTTGAGAAGCGAATTGATCTGTTTTTGAATCTTGGCGGCCTTTGCTTGCAGCTGTGCGATTTTTCCTTGAGGTTCACCTGATTTATCGCTGCCAGCAGCCGGATCTGCACGGCCTATGGAGGCATGTATATCTGCATGTTTTTACTCTTTTTTATAGATAAGCACCTCCCTCTATCGGCCAACATGCTGAAGACTTGACCATGACGTTTATATAGTTATATCTGTCATTACCTTATTTCCCTGCCTTCGCTTCCTGCTCCTTGATAAAGCCCTGGTAATAGTCGTAAAGCTGATGGCGCCGATAGATATTGGCCAGCTTGCCGCTGCGGATCAGATTGACCATCTCCCTATCCCAAAGCTGCTGCAGTGCTTCCCCTCGCTCGCTGTCGCTAAAAACAGGATAGGTGGGGATCCAGCGTAAAAAGATGCGGCTCATGCTGGTGGGGGGCGGATTGGCGACGTGCAGCACACCGACGGTCATGTAATAGCGATAGCGCTCCTTCTCGAGCAGCAGGAGGGCTATCTCGTAGCTGTCCACTTCATGCCAGTTCATGGGTACTGATATGTATTTGTCCAGTGCCCATCCCCGCTGCCATAACACCTGCTGGCCAGCCAGACTCTGCTCCCCCTGCCATTTGGGCTGCCACTGCTTGAGCATGATGACAGAGAGATCGTCAGCTGAATCTGGGTATTCCGGCATACGCACATCGCCCAGTTCATGTTGATAGACCCCCAGTGCCATGTCCCCCTTGTTGCGGGTCACCATGGCGAGGGCCCGCTTGTAGGGAACAATATGGGGGACGATGGTGTAACCATGGGGTTGATAGATGCTGTTGACCAAATCGAGGTAGAACCCTTGTCCATCGGTTTGACAGAAACCGGGCCAGTTGTCGCAATAGACGTGGAGTGATTCTGCGCGGCAGAAGAGAGATGCGCAGAGATAACAGACCAACAGACAACCGATACGCAGTATGGTCACAATCGGCCTCTCGAGGGCAGCTAAAAAGGGGAAGTTAATACCTTATTTTACACCATGCTCTCTCCGGGAGGCGCGGTAACCATCCCTTTGAATGCTCGTTTTGCGACAGGGTCGAGAGTTATTTACAGTCGGGTTGATATGATCTCGTTGAGATTCAATAGCACCCCAATCAGTAGAGGAGACTGCTTATGCCATCGATCAAGACACTGCTTTGTCCCGTCGACTTTTCTCAAATGTCCAAAGCGGTTCTCGACTATGCAGTATTCATGGCGCAAAGCCATGACGCCCGGTTAAAGCTGGTTCACGTCGTCGATCAACTGCATGGTTTTGACAGCTACAAGATCCTGCACATGACTGCTGTCGAGATTACTCACGAGATGGAGCGTCAGGCCAGAACCCAGCTTAAGGAGCTGGTGGCTACCTTGCCGATTCCCGCCACGTTTGACATCCGTTTTGGCCGCGCGGCCGATGAGATTGTCATTCAGGCCAATGATGATGAGGCGGATCTCATCGTGATGGGGAGCCATGGTCGCTCCGGCATCAGCCACCTGCTGGTGGGCAGTGTTGCCGAATCTGTGGTACGTCATGCCCCTTGCCCGGTGCTGGTCGTTCGCCAATAAAACGAGCTGTACGGTTATTTAAAAACAAGTGTTCAAGGAAAGGGTCAGCGATTGCTGGCCCTCTTCTTTATCCGTGAGCGTAGATCACGCTCCCCCCCTTGATGGTATCTATGATGGCTCTGGCCTGCTCCTGGGGAAGGGCAGGGCAACCCCAGCTTCTGCCCAGCTTGTCATATTTGAGCAGATGGCGCGGGCTGGCATAGTCTGCTCCGTGCACCACGATGGCTCGCTTGCGGGCATTGCTGTTCAGACCCGGAGTCAGACCATCCAGCCGCAGCGAGTAGCCATGCTTGCCAAGATAGGTTTCGGCGGTGCGATAGACACCGAGAGAGCTTTTCATCGAGTTGGGTTGGTTGGAGAACTGATGGGCGGCCAGTTCGCCAGAGTTGCGACCGTGGCTGACCCAGGTGTAGTAGAGCAGTTTGTAGCGTTTCATATCGATGACCAGCAGCCGGCGCAGAGTAGATGGTTTGCTGTAATCGATGATGGTCAGAATGGATTTGTTTTTATGGCGCACGCTCTGGTAGCTATTGAGCGCTTTGCGAAAGGTTTGCTGATCGAGTTTGCCGGCGAGGCCGAGCTGACGGTAGAGGCTCTTGTCCCAGCTTGCCTGCGCGGGGGCGGTAAAACCGAGACTTCCCAACAGCAGCGACAGTATCAACCACATCTGCCACCAGATCTTGTTCCAGAACAGTCGTTTCATCCGTGAATGTCCTTCTGTGCACCTTTTTTGTATGCAGATAGCGGCACTTGGCAACTCTCCGCTCGATAGTTATATGCAAGGTGCTGAAAAGGCGCAATAAAAAACCGGCCGCAAGCGGCCGGAAGAAATTCAAACAGTGGACATTGATTTCACAGGTATAACTGACTTCTAAAAACTTAGAAGTTGTACTGCAGGGCTACAGCAACAACGTCATCGGTGTTCTGACCCAGGGAGTTGACGGACTTGCCATCTACGGAATCCAGCAGGTTCAGTTTGTAGTCGATGTAAGCGTTGAAGTTGTCGGTGAAGTTGTACCAGGCACCGATAGATACGTACTCGGTGTAGGTATCATCGATACCGTGAGCGCCATCTTTCACGTCAGTGCGCAGGTAGGCCAGAGAAGGCTTGAACTTGCCGATGGTGTACTGGGCAACGGCTTCGTAACCATCCATCTTCTCGGCGTAGCCGTTCTTGACGAACAGGTGATCTTCACCGTGGGAGTAGGTAGCGGCCAGGTAGAGGTTATCAGCAGCGTACTTGGCACCAAAGCCCATCAGCTTGGCATCTTTCTCGCCACCGAAGGCAGCGTATTTAGCCTGCTCGTCGGTCTTGCCTGCCTGGTTGTATACGGCACCCAGGCTCAGACCCATGTTGAAGTCATAGTTGGCGGAGAAGGCAAAGCCCTCTTTGGAACCGGTGCTATTCCAGTTGGTGCCAGCAACATACGGGTTGTTACCGTTGAAGGATTGGTTGATTTCGCTGCGGCCGGAGTTCTGCGGATCGTTGTTACCGGTGAACTGGGCGCCCAGGGTCAGACCCTGATAGGTGTAGATGTACTGGGCCAGGCCATTGGTACGACCGGTACCGAATACTTCGGTATTTTTACCCAGGCCGTCACCGCCCCACTCGGGCAGTACGTCGGTGTAGTTGTTAACGGCTTTGGTGAACAGGCCATCCTGACGACCGTAGCTGAAGGCACCGAAGCGGTCGTGCTTGATACCGGCGTAGGCATAACGCAGTTCATCGTTGTCAGAACCGGAAGTCGGCAGGTTGTATTCGGCAAAACCGAACGCTTTCATTTCCGGAGCAATTTTGGTTTCGCCTGCAACGTGCAGACGGAAATAGCTCTGGTCACCTTCGGCGCTGTTGTTGTCAGTGCCATAGTAAGCACCTTGAGCGCGGCCGCCGATGTCCAGCTTGGTGTCGTTCTGGTTGTACACAGTAGCAGCATGGGCACCGCTCGCCAGCAGCAGGCTGGAGATGGCCATAGTCAGTGCAGACTTCTTCATATGCTTATTCCTCTGATGTAAACACTTCCGAACCTGTATTCGGTTCTGTTAAATCGGAAATGGTCCGATAGCCACACGGTAGGCGCCCTAACCTTGACTGGCGCTGAATCTATCTGTGTTTAATTGGCGCCATAAGGAGATGAATATGTTGAGCGTGTCAGGTTTGTACAGTTTAAAAGTCTAGTTAATTCAGATTGTTAGTTTTTTAATCTGACTTTGGCTGGGGGGAGGGCAAAGGGGAGAGCAATGATTGAGCGTGTGAACCAAATCACGTTTTGATGTTCAAAGGGGGTCGGCGAGAGCAGGGAGCCTGCTCTCGCACTGTGATCAGAGCGGTTTTTGCCACAGGGTCAGCAGCAGATCCTGTTCCAGTTCGTCTGGGCCCTGATGGGTGAACGCGTGGCGCTGCTCACCCGTGGCCCGCCAGCCGAGGCGGCTGGTTTCCAGAATAAAGCTGCGCAGTCCCTGATCGAGAGTCTGGGAGAATTGAGCGCGTTGCTGCGCAATCTTGGTCAGGCCTGCGAGGGCCGGCCAGCTGAGCGGGTGTTCCATGCTGATCGGGTTGAGGCTGACTCTGAGTTGCCACTGATGGCGGGGGCCCGGCTGCAGATAGAGCAGATAGCCGCCCGGTGCCAGCCAGTTGACCAGCTGCTCTGTTTTGATCTTGAGGTCGTTGACCAGCAGCAAGTCAGCGGAGTTTGGCATAAGCGGGGCTTTGGCTGGATCGGCAATGACGAAACTGCCGTCAGGCTGCGCCTTGGTGGCGGCAAAGATGGCATTCTTGGCGATATCGACGCCGGCAAACTGCCAGCCCGGCAGGCGTTCGGCCAGCGCGCGGCAGTAGTAGCCCTCGCCACAGCCCAGATGGATCAGTTCGCGCGGCTCGAGGGGGGTGAGCAGGCTGGCCATTGCTTCGACGAGCGGCATTTGGTGGCCCTGTTCGAGAAAGTGACGCTTGGCGCGCATCAACGCCCGGCTGTCGCTGTCCTTGGGGTTTTTCTTGCCGGGGATGAGATCCAGATAGCCTTCCGGGGCGGGATCAAAGTGGTGCTTGTTGTCGCAGTAGCGACCTTTGGAGGCTTCATGCAGATGAAGCTGGCTGCGGCAACGGGGACAGTGAAGGTGCATAGCGATTCTCTTGGCGAAAGCTGGAACGGGCGTTCGGGATTATAGGGGAGGTGATCAAAAAAGGCTGCCGTAGCAGCCTTTTGGAGCCAGTGGTCCGGGACCAGTGGATCAGCGGGTACCGAATACCACAATGGTTTTACCGTGGGCAGAGATGAGCTCCTGCTCTTCCAGCATTTTGAGGATGCGGCCAACGGTTTCACGGGAGCAGCCGACGATCTGGCCGATCTCCTGACGGGTGATCTTGATCTGCATGCCATCCGGGTGGGTCATGGCATCCGGTTGTTTGGCCAGGTTCAGCAGGGTCTGGGCAATCCGGCCGGTTACATCCAGGAAGGCGAGGTTACCCACTTTCTGGCTGGTGTGCTGCAGGCGCTTGGCCATCTGGCCGGAGAGGCGCATCAGGATATCCGGGTTGACCTGGATCAGCTGACGGAACTTCTTGTAGGAGATCTCGGCAACTTCGCAGGAGCCCTTGGCGCGTACCCAGGCAGAGCGCTCGGGATTTTCGTTCTCTTCGAACATACCCATCTCGCCGAGGAAATCCCCCTGGTTGAGATAGGAGAGGATCATCTCTTTGCCCTCGTCGTCCTTGATCAGCACGGCAACCGTGCCCTTGACGATGTAGTAGAGGGTTTCCGCTTTTTCACCCGCGTGGATCAGGGTGCTCTTGGCGGGGTACTTATGAATGTGGCAGTGCGACAAGAACCATTCCAGGGTGGGATCGCTTTGCGGTTTGCCAATAACCATGAGAATTCCTCTGTAGTGTCTTTTTATGGACTCGAGCGTCCAGGCAAGCAGCCAACTCTTGCCATTCCTTGTATTAGTCGCAGTAGGATAAGAGCCTTTGTCTGTGCTGACAAGGCTTTGCGCCCTTTTGAATAGAGCCCTTTGAGTAATGCCTGCTGCGCCGCTTCAGCCATTCTAGGGAAGATAGGGGGGGGAGATGTTGATTTTGATCTATTAACCTCCCAATCATCTTGCCCCTGTGGTTACCCGGTCGGGTGAAGAGATGCCGAAGCCGTGATGGCTGGGGTATGCTAGGAGCATCATAAGCACAGGCTTAACCAAAGAGGATGCGAGATGAAAGCCAAGGTCAGCTGGGTTGAAGGGATGAAGTTTGTCGGGGAGAGCGAATCAGGGCACAAGGTGATCCTGGATGGCGCCAACCCGGGCGAGGGGGCCAGCCCGCTGGAGATGGTGTTGCTGGCCGTGGGTGGTTGCAGCTCCATCGACGTGGTATCCATTCTGGAGAAGGCGCGTCAGGTCGTGACGGCTTGCCATGTTGAACTCGACGGTGAGCGGGTTGACAGCGTGCCCCGGGTCTTTGAAAAGATTAATCTCCATTTTGTGGTGACCGGCAAGGGGCTGGCAGAAAAGCAGGTCGCCAGAGCGGTCGAGTTGTCGATGGAGAAATATTGTTCTGTTTCCCTGATGTTGGAAAAAGCGGTACAAATTACCCATAGTTATCAAATCCTTGAGGCTTGATAACCGAAGCGTTGTTCCATCGATAACGCCATGACATAAGGAAAGTGCAATGAAAAAAATGATCGCTCTGCTTCCCCTGTTGGGTCTGGCTGCGTGCACCAGCCCGCAACCCACCAAGTATCAGTACAGTCAGTACCAGTGCGGGGAAGAGCTGTTGGCCATTACCTATGATGCTCAGGCTGACATGGTGCAGTTCCCCTATGCCGGGGTCTATCACAAGCTGGGCCGTGTCGAATCGGATAACGGTGCCAAATATTCCGACGGCGTGACCACCTTCTGGAATCAGGACAAACAGGCACTGCTGACTCAGAAAGGGGTGACCCTGCTCACCTGCAAGCTGAAGTAATCCCGGCGCGTGCCAACAAAAAGAGCGGCTTGTCATCTGACAAGCCGCTCTTTTTATTCAAATCATCAGCAAGAAACTGATGAGGACGTCAGTGGGTGGGGACTGGCGCCAGCAGTTTGGCCGCGAGCTGCTGGCTGAGAGCCTGGCGCTGGTTATCGGCAATGGCTGCATCGCTGGCCAGCGAGATGACGCTGCTCCAGACGGCTTTCTGGGTTTTGCGGTCGAGCAACACAATGGCCAGGGTGCCCTTGCGCTGATCCGGTGCAGCCTGCACCCCAGGGGTCATACCCAGGCGGGCAAAAATCTGGCCATCGCTGATATCCTTGTCACCCGCCACACCGATAGCGACCCAGAGATCCGCTTCATCAAGAGGAACGCTCTGCCACCCCTTGCCATTTAGTTCTTTACTGACCGCATTCTGGATGGGTTCGAGCCACCCTTCGGCCTGATCGCCGGCAAACTGATACTGTTCCGCCAGGGCGTAGCGCGGAGTGGCGCCGAAGGTCCAGTCACCGAGCGAGCGAGCCACCATGGTTCCGGGTTCAAACGTTGGTGCTGACGGCCCGCTGCTGCAGCCACCCAGCAGGGCGAACAGCACCACAGAGAGAGAGGCAAAGCGCATCATAAGCTCCTTTGTATCAGGTGATTTTGCCCGTTTCGAGCAGTTGCTGGATCAGCGGCTTGAGGATCAGCTCCATCGCAAAGCCCATTTTGCCACCCGGAACCACGATTGTGTTCATCCGCGACATGAATGAGCCGTCGATCATCGAAAGCAGGTAGGGGAAATCTACCTGTTTGATGCCGCGAAACCGGATCACCAGCATACTCTCGTCCAGGCTCGGGATCACCTTGGCGCTGAAAGGGTTGGAGGTATCCACCGTCGGAACCCGCTGGAAGTTGATGTGGGTGCGGGAAAACTGCGGGGTGATGAAGTTGATGTAGTCATCCATCGAACGAACGATGGAGTCGGTTACCGCCTCACGGGAGTGGCCCCGCTCCGAGGTGTCGCGAATGAGCTTCTGGATCCACTCCAGGTTGACGATGGGCACCACGCCGATGAGAAAGTCCACGTGGCGAGCCACATTGTGATCTTCGGTGACCACACCGCCGTGCAACCCCTCATAGAAGAGCAGATCGGTATCGTTCGGCAGATGCTGCCAGGGGGTGAAGGTGCCGGGCATCTGGTTGAAAGGCACCGCTTCATCAAAGCTGTGCAGATAGCGACGGTACTGGCCGGTGCCATCCTGGCCATAGCCCTGAAAGAAACTCTCCAGTAGCCCGAAATCATTGGCCTCGGGGCCGAAATAGCTGATGTGGCGCCCCTGTTCACGGGCCTTGCGGATCGCCACGTCCATCTCGGGGCGGGTGTAGCGGTGAAAACTGTCGCCCTCGACCACTGCCGCCTGGTAACCAAGCTGATGAAACATGGAGCGAAAGGCGATGGTGGAGGTGGAGGTGCCGGCACCGGATGAACCGGTGACGGCAATAATGGGGTGCTTGGCCGACATAGAATTCTCTCTTCCTTGGAAATTCCGTTATAAAGGCTGGCTTCGGGTTCGGTCAAGCTGACTCGTCAAAGCGATCTTTGGGCACAATATTGACCGACTCGTGCAGCTCGCTGTAGACGATCACCGCCTTGCCTTGCTGTAATTGGCTGCGCACTTCCTCAACCTTGGTACCCAGTGATACATCCTGTTCGCCATACTCGGTTCCTTCCTGCAGTACGAAATGTTCGATCAGGTTGGTCAGGGTGTCGGCATCCAACTCTTGCCAGGGAATTATCATGAAGGGATCTCGATGCAAAAAGATATAACCACCGAGCTATTGTTGTGTTGAATTGCGCGAGTGCAACCAATTTCTACTTTTTTCGCCGGAGTCCGAGATGTTGTCTGAAGAGCAGCGCAGTGCGCCGTTAACCCTGGCGGATCATCTGAATCAGGCGCGCCGGCAGGCCATTGGTCGCGGCATGGTGTGGTTCTGGCTGCTGAACTGGCTGGTGGTGCTGTTTCTGGCGATTCGCTATGAGGTTTACAGTCAGGCAGGCCTTGCCAGTGATCACATGCTGCCATGGAGTTTTCAGAGTGAGTTGGCCCTGGTGATGGTGGCATTGTTGTTGCTGCCTGTTATCAGCCTGTTTTGTGACCATCTGCAGGATCGTACCTGGTTACGGATAGCTGCGCTGGTGATGGTGGTCTGGGGGGGGATCTGGACCCTGTATATCTACACCCTTGGCCAGGTTGAGCTGCGTGGCGGCCTCAGTTATGCCCATGGGATCATGCGGCTCAACCTGCTGGCGGCACTCATCGCGTTTTATCCCGATCGCAAGGTGTTTTACGGCTATCTCTTGGGGCCGCTGACTGCTGGCGTGGGAATCGAGCTTTTTTTAAAGGTCGATTTTCCCCAGATCTATCTGCTTGGCGTGCTGTTCGGCATTATTGCACTGGAGGTGGGACGACGAATGCTCAACCGCTGGTTCGAGCTGGCGATTGTGCGTGAGCACGAGAATCTGGCCCTGTTGCGCCGTCTGGACCGATTGGCCAAACAGGATCCCCTGACCGGCGTTGCCAACCGGCGTCACTTCAATGTTGAGCTGGAGCGGGGGCTCACTCATAGCGGAGAGAGCGGCATGCCTCTCTCGCTCATTCTTATCGACGTGGACTACTTCAAGCGTTTCAACGACCGCTATGGTCATCAGGCCGGGGATATATGTCTCAAGGAGGTGGCAACTGCGCTCACCCATTCGGTTCGTAATCCGTCAGATTTGGTTGCCCGTTATGGCGGTGAGGAGTTTGTCCTGTTGCTGCCGGATGTGGATCAGCAGGGGGCTCGTGAGGTGGCGCGGCGGCTGCAGGAGGGGATGGCCAGCCTGCAGCTGGAGCATCAGGCTTCTGATGTCGCCTCCTGGGTGACGGTGAGTCAGGGGATTGCCACACTGCTGCCCGGTGAAAGTGCAAGCCAGCTGCTGGAGCGGGCTGATCAGGCGCTCTATCGGGCCAAGGAGTCGGGGCGCAATCAGTTCTGTGTCGCGGCCTGACACTGTTCGGCGATCCAGCAGCTGATCCGCTCGTCCAGCCAGAAGCGGGGATGCCACGGAGTGCCGTGCAGGAAGCCGACATGACCGCCACGGCGGCTCAATTCATAGTGCACATGGGGAGAGAGCTGCTCGGGGCGCGGGATGACGGCATCGGACATAAAGGGATCGTCGGCTGAGTGCAGGATCAGGGTAGGGATGGGGATCTGGCCCAGCAGCGGCAACCCCGAGCAGCTCTGGTAGTAGTGGCTGGCGCTGTGAAAACCGTGCAGCGGCGCGGTTACCAGCTCGTCAAAGTCACGCAGAGTGGCTATTTCTTGCACTTGCTTCGGTTGCCAGCGCTCGCTGGCTTTTTGCTGCTGGCGGATCTTGCTGAGCAAATTGCGGCGCATGGTGCGCAGCAGGTAGTTCTGGTAGACCTTGGAAAATCCCTGATTGACCCGCTCGGCACAGCTGGCCAGTTGCAGCGGGGCCGAGACCACCACTGCCGCCTTCACCGCCGCAGGGCAGGCGCGCGCCAGCAGATTGACCAGCATATTGCCCCCCAGAGAAAAGCCGATGGCGATCAATGGCTTGTCCGGAAAACGCCGATTCAGCTCGGCAATGACCTCCTGGGCATCGTCGATGGCGCCGGAGTGATAGGCCTGCAGATGGCGGTTTGGTTCGCCACTGCAGCCACGAAAGTGCATCAGCACAGCCGCCATCCCCTGTTGTTGCAGATGGCCAAACAGCCCCTTGGCGTAGTGGGAGTGGATGCTTCCCTCCAGGCCATGAAATACCACCACCAGCGGCCGCGCATCAGCCGTGATTTCTCCGCTCCATGCGAGATCGACAAAATCCCCGTCAGCCAGTTCGAAGCGCTCGGCCACAAATCGGGCCGGATTCCGGCGCAGCCATTTGGGCAGAATGGTTTGCAGATGGGGATTGCGAGCCCACCAGGGGGCGTGGAAGTGGCTTTCTGTGAGCATGGCGATGATCCGCGACGGCGATAATAAGATGACAAACCGGCGAGCAGGGCTGCCCGCCGGATGGGGATCAGACCAGCAGTTTGTCGTGGTGCTCGGCACCGCGCAGCATGGCCTGGATCAGCTCGTTGGCCTCAAACTTGGTCAGCGCCTCGTGGGCGCCCACCTGATGGGCACGTTCGACGCTGATTTCGCTCGAGAGGGAGGTGTGCAGAATGATGTAGGCGCCGGCCAGCTTGCTGTCGCTTTGCACCTCGAAGGCGAGTTCGTAGCCATCGAGCCCCGGCATCTCGATATCGCTCACCAGAATGTCGATCGGTGTTTTCTGGCTTGCCCGCTCCTGCATCAGGGCCAGCGCGTCCTTGCCGTTGGTGCTCACCTCATAGGGGATATTGATGTAGTCGAGCGCCGCCATCAGCTGACGACGGGCGACGGAGGAGTCATCCACCAGCAGGATCCGCATCGGCTTGATCCGCTCGCGCTGCACATCTGTCAGCACCGGATAGAGGTGGCTCGGGTCATCGGGGTAGACCCGCGACAGGATGAGTTCGACGTCCAGCAGCTGGATCAGCTGATCGTTGACCCGGGTTACCCCGGTCACAAAGACGTTGTGACCCAGCGACGCGGGAGGCGGCTCGATATCGCGCCAGTTGCACTCGGTGATCTTGTCGATACCGCGCACCAGAAAACCGACCAGAGTGCGGCGGCAATCGGTGATGATGATAAAGCAGTGCGGCATCTCCTCCTTGCTGATGGGGCGATAGCCCACCGCCATCGCCATGTCGATCACCGGAATGGTGGAACCGCGCATGTTGGCCGCCCCCAGCACGGTGGGGTGAGAGTGGGGCATGGCCGTCAGCTGGGTATAGGGCACGATCTCCTTCACCTTGAGAGTGCCGATGGCAAAAGATTGCTTGGCAGAGAGATGAAACAGCAACATGCCCTGTGATTGGTTGGCTTTGCTCGTCATGGCAGGTGTCCTGTTGGTCGAAACTGTGGCTGTCATTTCTGGCCTCTAGCATAAAGGATTGCGGGGGCGATGGCCCCTTTGTTAACGGTCATCTGGCAAAAAGCTGGACTCAATCAGCCAAGATTTTAGCTCATTGGCTCCGGACGGCCCTATTCCCCCTAATCTTGTACCACTCCCCAGCGCTGGCAGGCAGCTTGAAGTGTGGCCTCATCGCCATAACCCAGTTTGCTGGCGACCTGAGCGGCTTTGCAGCCCCCCTTGAGCAGTCTGAGTGCCTGCAGCAGTTGCCACTGTTGTTGCAGCTCTTCCCCTGCCAGCGGTGCATCGCCACGTTGCTGCCACTCTGCCAGGGCTTGTGCGTCGCCGCGGGCCAAAGCCTGCCAGCATTGCTGCAGCGCTTCATTATCCTGTGGCTGGATGGTGCACTGCTGCAACTCATCGAGGATCACCTGCAGGCGGTGGCCATAGGCCCCTTGCCACTCTTGCGGCTGTTGCCACAGGGCAAGGGAGTCGAGCAGGGCATCGAGCAGGGGCGTGGCTTGCAGCCAGCCTGCCTGCTGCGGCTGGGTTACGCGCAAAGAGACGTTCAGCTGATCGTAATCACAACCGCTGAGCGGGCTGAAGGCGGCCAGTGCATCGGCACAGAGCCAGAAGCAACTGCCAGCCGGCAGCAGGAGTTCATGCTGACCAAGTCTCAGCAATGCCGCGCCCCGGGTGATCCGCAGCAGTTGTCCGACCGGCGTGCGTTTGCGGTTGCCAGCCTGCAGGCCGTGACAGGAAAAATGGTGATACTCGATGGCGTGATGCATGTAAAAACCCTGATATGATGCTGCCTGGAGGTAACAAATATGGAAACCAGACGTAAAAAACGCTTCATTGCCGGTGCGGTTTGCCCAGCGTGCGGCAAGTTGGACAACATGATGCTGTATATGGAGCATGGAGTCGAGAAGGTGACCTGCGTCGCGTGCGGTGATACCCAGGTGCAGACGCCGGAAGAGGTGGAGCGGGTAACCCGTGAAGCCGAAGAGGTGATCGGCGTATTCCGTCCCTGATAGCCCTGAAGAGAGCAGGGAGTTGTTGCCCAAACTGGTGGCATCGCCGATTTTTTCATCGCCCGCTGACGGGGCATGGCATATGCGCGGCCCGCTTTTTAGGTTATTCTGGGCCCGTTTTTTTCTATCCGCAGGATCCTGACATGAAAGTAGCTCCTCTGAGCGTGGTTACGCTGGAATACACAGTCACCGACGAGCACGGTGAAGTCATCGACAGCACTGTCGGCAAAGAGCCGCTGGTCTATCTGCACGGCACCCGTTATCTGGTTTCCGGCCTCGAAGCCGAGCTGGAAGGTCGTGCGGTAGGTGAAGCCTTCGAAGTGACCCTGACCCCGAGCCAGGCCTACGGCGAATACGACGAGTCTCTGGTGCAGGAAGTGCCGGGCGAGCTGTTCGACGGCATGGAAGTCTCCGAAGGGGATACTTTCGTGGCTGAAACCGACGATGGCCATCGTCCGGTGACTGTAGTTGAAGTGTCCGAAGAGTTCGTCAAGGTAGATGGCAACCATCCGCTGGCTGGCGTGACCCTGGGCTTCAAGGTCGAGATCAAGGACGTGCGCGCTGCCACTGCCGAAGAGCTGGCTCACGGCCACGTTCACGGTGCCGGCGGTTGCGGTCACGACCATGGTCATGACCACGATCACGGCCATGGCGGTTGCTGCGGTGGCCACGGTCACGACCACGACGAAGAGCACGCTCACGGCGGTTGCTGTGGTGGTGCCGGTCACAGCCACGAGCATGACCACGGCGACGACCATGGTCATGGCGGCTGCTGCGGTGGTGGCGGTTGTGGTGGCAAGGGCCATCACCACTGATCACGGCCACGCCGATGATAAAAAACCCGCGATTTATCGCGGGTTTTTTATTGGACAACATTTGCCGGGCAGACGGCGCTCATCAGTAGTGAGGAGGCGGGGTCTCTTCGGCCATGCTGGCGATCTGGCTCGGTTGCACGCTCTTGAGCTTGTCGACCAGCAGCTGGATCTGGTGCTTGAGCCGGTCGAGCTCACGCCCCTGGGTGGTGACCTCGTCGTTGAGCAGCTCTATGGTGTACTCCGCATAGGCGAGACGGGTTTCCAGGGTTTCGATGCGTTCGTTTAAATGCTGACTCATGGGCCTGCGGGTCCTTACTTGATGGTCCAGATTTCGGCCAGGCCACTGGAGCTGGCGCTGACAAGGTGGCTATTGTCGCGCAAAGCCACGCCATAGACCACTGCACTGGGCGGTTTTACCTTGGGATGGGGCGAAACCAGCCAGCTCTGCAACAGGGCGCCATCGCTCACCTGCCATAGCGAGAGCTGACGGGAGGGGGCGCCGGTGATGAGCCATTTGCCGTCATTGGCGAAGCGGGCGCTGGTGTAGACCTCGAACCTGTGTCCGAATTGCAGCTGGCTCACCTCTTTGCCGGTTTTCAGATCCCAGATGCTGCCCCTGCTGCTGTCGGCGGTGAAGGCGTAGCGACCGCTTGGCTCCAGCCGTGCCATTACCACCCGGCCGCCATGGTTGAAGCGCCAGACCACCTGACCGCTGCGGGTATCCCACAGATAGGCGCTGTAGTCGTTGCCGCCGGTCAGGGCGTAGCGGCCGTTGGCGGAGAGATCCACCGTATTGATCTGCTCGGTGTGACCGAGAAACTGCAAGCGCCGTCCGGTCTGGGTGTCGACCCACTCCGCTTTGCCATCTTCACGTCCGATCAGCACATTGCGTCCATCTGCCGAGAGGGCAATGTCCCTCAGCCTGGATTCAGGAAGCGAGTAGTAGCCTTGCGCTTGGCCGTTCTGGAGCTGCCAGATGGCAAAGGTGGTGGCTGTGGCGGTCACGGCGTGACTATCCCCTTGCGCAAAACGGACGATGGAGACCAGATCATCGGGTGAGTCGGATTGTTTCCAGCGCCAGCGCTGGCGGTTCTGCTCCAGATCCCAGACCACGACCCCCTGGCCGAGGCTGGAGACGATGGCCTGCTTGCCGTCACTGGCCAGATCGGCGGCCAGCAGACCCGAGCTGGCGAGGGAAAGTTGCCGGTCTGGTCGGGCACTCTGCTCGCAGCCGGTGAGCATGAGGCAGAGCCCTAGCAGATAAATGGCACTTTTTATCATTTTTGATGTCTCACGCTTTTGTTACCTGCAATCACGGCGTTAGTATAAGGCGCTTATCACGATAAACCTCTCATTTCACGATGGAACCGAGAGCGGTATTTGGAGTTTGGAGAAACTGATGAACAAATTTCTGAAGGTGTCCCTGTTGGCTGCGGCGGTTGCCGTAGGTCTGACTGCTTGCCAAAAAGACGAGAAGCCGGCTGCCAATAGCGCCGAGGTGAAGGCAGAGGCCAGCAAACCGGCAGCGTCTACCAAGGCGCAGAGCTTTGAAGAGCAATCCGGTTACGCCATCGGCCTCTCCATGGGTCGCTACATTGCCAACACCCTGGAGCGCCAGCAGGAGCTGGGTATCAAGCTGGACAACGCCGTCATCCTGAAAGGGGTCACCGATGGTCTGGGCAAAGAAGCCAAGATGACCGACGAAGAGATCCAGAAAGTACTGCAGCAGTACGACGCCAAGATCAACGAGCTGACCAAGGCCAAAGCCGAGAAAGATGCCGTTGAGAATCTGAAGAAAGGTGAAGAGTTCCTGGCTGCCAACGCCAAGAAAGAGGGCGTGAAGAGCACCGAATCCGGCCTGCAGTATCAGGTCGAGAAGATGGGCACTGGCGCCAAGCCGAAAGCGACCGACATCGTCAAGGTTCACTACACCGGTACTCTGACCGATGGCACCAAGTTCGACAGCTCCGTTGACCGTGGCGAGCCGGCAACCTTCCCGCTCAACCAGGTTATCCCGGGCTGGACCGAAGGCGTGCAGCTGATGCCGGTTGGCTCCAAGTTCAAGTTCTTCCTGCCGTCCAAGCTGGCCTACGGCGAGCACGGTGCTGGCTCCATCCCGGCTAACGCCGTGCTGGTGTTTGACGTCGAACTGCTGGCTATCGAGAAGCCGGCTGCAGAAGACGCCAAGAAGTAATTTCTTTGTATCGATGAAAACGGCTCCTTAAGGAGCCGTTTTTACTTGTGCATCCTCTCGTTTCGCGGGATAAACTGAGAGCATTGCGCATGGGATATCAGCGGTAGCGCTAAAAATAAAGAACAAAATCAATTAACAAGGATCAATCCTGTGGCTGAGAACGCACCCCGTGTCCTGTTGGTGGAAGATACCCGGAGTCTGGCTGTAGTTTATGAGCAGTACCTGCGCCAGGATGGCTATGAGGTGGTGCTGGCCGATTGCGGACAGCAGGCGCTGGAGGTATTGCTGACGAGCCCCCCTCCGGTGGTGCTGCTTGACCTTGAGTTGCCCGACATGTCGGGCATGGAGATCCTGCAACAGATCACCGAACAGCAGCTCCCCTGCGCCGTGGTGGTGATCACCGCCCACGGCTCGGTGGATGTGGCGGTGGAGGCGATGCGTCTCGGTGCCTTCGATTTTCTGACCAAGCCGTTTGACAGTAAGCGGCTCTGCGCCACAGCCCGCAATGCCTTGAAACACCAGCAGTTGAGCTCGCTGGTTGCCCACTATCGCGAGAACTTCGAGCGGCAATCCTTCTTCGGTTTTATCGGTGCCTCCATGGCGATGCAGGCGGTTTATCGCATCATCGAGAGCGCGGCGCCGAGCAAGGCGACCGTCTTTATCACCGGCGAGAGCGGTACCGGCAAGGAGGTGTGTGCCGAGGCGATCCACCAGTGCAGCCCGCGCCGCGAGCAGCCCTTTATCGCCCTCAACTGCGCCGCCATTCCCCACGATCTGATGGAGAGCGAGATCTTCGGCCATGTGAAGGGCTCCTTCACCGGAGCCCAGGGCGATCGCAAAGGGGCAGCCAGTCTGGCGGATGGTGGCACCCTGTTTCTCGACGAGATCTGCGAGATGGATCTCGACCTGCAGAGCAAGCTGCTGCGTTTTATTCAGACCGGTACCCTGCAGCGGGTCGGCAGCGGCAAACTGGAGACCGTGGATGTGCGTTTTATCTGCGCCACCAACCGAGATCCACTGCTGGAAGTGAAGGCGGGCCGTTTTCGCGAGGATCTCTACTACCGGCTCCACGTCATCCCCCTCTATCTGCCGCCGCTCAGGGAGCGGGGCGAAGATATTCTGCTGCTGGCCCGCAGCCTGCTGCAGAATTATGCGAAAGAGGAGAACAGGCGCTTTCGCGACTTCGATGCCGCCGCGGCGCGGGTGCTGCTCGACTACCCTTGGCCCGGCAACGTGCGCGAACTGCAAAACGTGGTGCGCAATATCGTCGTGCTCAATGACAAGGAGCTGGTCAGCCCGGATATCCTGCCGCCGCCCCTCAACGGCGTGCGGGCTCTGGCTGTTGCAACGACAGCTGCCCAGCAACCCGCAGCGACAGCCACCACTCCCGCAGTTGGCGGGCCGATCAGGCCGCTCTGGCTGGTGGAAAAAGAGGTGATAGAGCAGGCCATTGCCAGCTGTGACGGCAATATTCCCAAGGCGGCGGCGCTGCTGGAGATCAGCCCCTCCACCATCTATCGCAAGAAGCAGGGGTGGGAAGAGGCCAATCTGGCCTGAACCAGCTTGCCAAAAGAGAAGGGCGGCCAGAGAGCCGCCCATATCTTTTGAGTCGTTCAGAGTTTGGCTAGGCGTTTGAGCCGGGTCAGCCGTTCCGCTTCATGGCTCTTGCTCCAGCTATCGCGCGAGAGCAGAAACCAGGCGCGGGCAAAGTATTCGGCCGCCGCCGGATCATCCAGCGCCAGCGCATTCTCCCCCAGCTCCTCGAACAGATCTCCATCTTCCGCAGCGCCGGCGTCGCTCATATCTGCTTTAAGCTGGGTCAGTTCTGCCATCGCTTGTTGATGCAGACCCATGGCCCGGCTCAGGCGGGCCAGACTCCAGCGGGCGATAAAAGCCTTGCCCTGCTCCTGATGCGCTTCATGCCAGCTCAGACACTTCTGTTGCAGCGCTTTTGCCTCGTCAAATCGCCCCAGCTCGAACAGGGTCCAGCCCAGATTATGGTAAATGGCAGGTAGCCAGCTGCGCACCCGCTCATCCGGGCTGCGCTCGGCCAGCTCCATCCCCAACTGATGCCAGCGGCTCTGCTCTGGCGGCGGCACCGTCATGGCCACCATCTGGGCGGCATCGATGGCGAGATAGAGCTCCTTGCTCTTGAGTCCCTGTTGCCAGGCCTGCTCAAACTGCGCTTTGGCCTGACTCTGATCGCCAGCGGCATGGAACAGGCGGCCCCGCTCGATATGCAACCTGACTCGGGCTCTGGGGGTAGCCCCGGTGAGGCGCTTCTCTACGTCATCAAGGGTCTGTCTGGCTTGCTCTGGCTGGTGTTGCAGGGCGTGGGTGCGGGCAATCTGAGTCAGCAGCTCCAGCTCGAGCTGCAAATCTTGGTCGGCGCGCGCTGTGGGCAACAGGGCATCGAAGCGCTGGGCAGTGGCGACGGGATCCTGATAGTCCCATAGCGCCATGAAATCGGGCGGATTCTCCATCTGGCCTCCTGGCTGGCGATCCTTGCACCAAGATGCCTGCAGGTTATTGATTGCACAAGGGGCGCTCGTCACAGAGCGCCCCTTGAGTCATGTCAGCGTCATCGGCCAGCCGGTCAGTAGACCATGGCCAGGCTCATCAGCATCAGACCGAGGGCGGCAAAGGCTCCCTCCTTGATGGCCAGACGTGGCACCAGTGCCTTGGGCAGGCCCGGAAACAGGCTCAGGGCAAAGCCAAGGCCCGGCATCAGCCAGTGGAAGGCGGGATTGCGCAGGGCGGGGTCGGCGGCGCCATTGATGATGATCAGCAGAATAAAGAGGGTAAAGGCGGGCAGAATAAACCAGCGCACTGTGCCGGCGGCAACGGCCCGCAGCGGCGAGATGCGATAGAGCAGCATGGTCACCAGAAAGAGCACAAAGGGGGCCAGCAGGTAGAGCGGAGCGGGGTTCATAACGAATTTCCTGAAAACAGATGACCAGACAGTCTGGGTTGGCAACAGCGTAGGTAGGGGCAAACAGAGGCGGGATTTAATCAGCCTTCAATTAGCCTGACCAGCCTGATGGCCCTGCTCTGTGAAGCGGATCCCGGACAAAGGTTTGCCAGCTTTTAGCGCAGCCACAACCAGACGGCGACAAAGCCGAGCCAGCTGGCGGCCAGCAGGGCCCATGGCAGCGGATGGTGGCGAGTGACCTCGATGACCTCAAGGGCTTCATCCTGTTCGTCGTCTTGCTGCGCTTGCTGGCTCTGTTTCGCTTTGGTCTGCAGCTTCTTCTGGCGACTGGCTTCGCGAGCCCGCACCTTCATCTGCTTTTTATACTCGTCGATCCCTTTCTGGATCCCCTGAGCGATAAGTTGGGTCTGCTCCTTGGTCTGCCCCGGCTTCTGGTTGGCGCGGGCAATTTTCATCGCCTCCTGCTGGGTCTCGGGGGAAATCTTGTCGTACTTGGCCATCAACACACTCCTCGGACATGGGGGAGGGAGTATGCCACAAAACAGCGTTTCGTGGCGCTTGGCACGGCATGGCCGCAAATGAGAAACGTCTCAATAAAAACATTTAAAAATCAGTCGAGAAGCGGATGTTGGGCCAGTGATCACAATTAACAGAATTTGTGAGTCATCGATGAAAAATGGCCACTGGTTGTTTGTTATATTTGCGCCCGACCTGCTGGATAGGGTCGCTAAATAACAAAACAATCAAGGTGATATGGAAATGAATAATAAATTTATCAAAGGCGGCGTGGCCCTGGCCGTGTTTGCTGCACTGACTGGCTGTAATACCTCAAAAAACGACAGCGTGGCACCCTGCACCGAAAATGTCTGCAAACTGACCATTCTGCACACCAACGATACCCACGGCCGTTTCTGGAACAACGCGGAAAACGAATATGGCATGGCGGCCCAGAAGACGCTGGTCGAGCGGCTGCGTAGCGAGGCCAAGGCGGCTGGCAGCGATGTGCTGGTGCTCTCCGGCGGTGACGTGAATACCGGGGTACCCGAGTCGGATCTGCAGGATGCCGAACCCGATTTCATGGCGATGAACAGCATCCGCTACGACGCCATGGCGGTGGGCAACCACGAATTTGACAACCCCCTCAGCGTGATCGAGAAGCAGCGTCAGTGGGCCAAGTTCCCCATGCTCTCCGCCAACATCTATGACAAGGCGAGTGGCAAGCACTACTTCGACCCCTACAAGGTGTTCAAGCTGGAGAGCGGTCTCAAGGTCGCCGTACTGGGCCTTACCACCGAGGATACCGCCCAACTGGTGGATCCCAACAACGTGAAAACTCTGGAGTTTCGCGATCCGACCACGGAAGCTGCCGCACTGGGCAAGCAGATCCGTGACAAGAAGGAGGCCAATCTGGTCTTCGCCATCACCCACATGGGCCACTATGCCGATGGCCAGCACGGCAGCAACGCGCCGGGCGATGTGGAGATGGCTCGCAAGCTGCCGGTTGGCACCCTGGATGCCATTATTGGCGGCCACTCCCAGAATCCGGTCTGTATGGAGCCGGGTACCGCCAACAAGTACGCCAACTTCAAGCCGGGTGATACCTGTCTGCCGGATCAGCAGAATGGCACCTGGATCATGCAGGCCCATGAGTGGGGCAAATATGTGGGTCGTGCCCAGTTTGACTACCAGAATGGCAAGCTGACCCTGACCAGCTATGAGCTGATCCCGGTCAACCTCATCAAGCGCAACGCCAAGGGCGAGGCGATCGATGCCAACGGTGCTGTGACCAAAGACACCAGCAAGATGCAGTTCGTGCAGGACGAGATCGTGAAGGATCCCGAGCTCTACAATACCCTGCTCGCCTATCAGGAGAAGGGCCAGCAGGAGCTCAGCGTGGTGATCGGTTCCACCGATGGGCTGCTGGTTGGCGATCGCAACTCGGTGCGCAACAAGCAGACCAACCTTGGTCGCCTGATCACGACGGCGACCACCGGCAAGCTGGGCGTTGACTTCGGTATCGTCAACTCGGGTGGTGTGCGTGACAGCATCCCGGCTGGCGACATTACCTATCGCAGCGTGCTGCTGGTGCACCCCTTTGGCAACACGGTCAACAAGGCGGTGATGAAGGGAAGCGAGCTGGCGACCTATCTGGGTCAGGTTGCTACCAAAACCCGCAACACCGGTGGTTACGCCCAGTTTGGCGGCATCAATATGGCGGTGGATTGCCAGGCCAAGAGCGTGAATATCACCAGCATCGGTGGCAAGGCGTTTGACCCGGCCGCCACTTACAGCTTCGCCATCCCGAGCTTCAGTGCCTCCGGTGGCGATGGTTATCCGAAGATCGATACCATCAACGCCGGCCTGGTCGATGCTGCCGTGCTGAAGGAGTACATCGAGGTCAAGAAGACCATCAACGTTGCTGACTATCAGCCGGCCAACGAGGTGAGCTATCTGAACTCTACTTCTGCAGAAGGGTGTAACTAAGCAACCTTGCATAGCCATCACAGGAGCCGTACTTGGCGGCGCCATTCAAACAGATCCCCGGGCCTTGCCCGGGGATTTTTTTATCTTGTGACGATGACTGGTGCCGCTTGTGCTGTTGCTGTCCGGCGCTTGGTATTCCGGCGATAAGCCGCTTTGCCATTGATCTTCAAACTCATGTTCGATGCTTTCCCTTCAGAAACCTCTTGGCGAGATCGGCCATGTTCTTTTGAAGGGCCGCTGGCAGCGCTAAAGGCACAAGGGGATGCACATCCTGCCACTGTAAATTCAATTTATAGGTTTTGCTGAAATGGCATCATTTTGACTTATACCAAACCGGTGGCAGAAGAGAGGCTCTGCCAGATCCGTTTATTGGCCCTGACAAGCCCTCCGCCGATTTTTGTGGCGATAGCGTGAGCAAAAAAAGAGGCAGCCGGATGGCTGCCTCTGCGGTTTTTCATGAACGCTGCGATTACAGCTGCTCGATACCAACGATATGCCAGGGGGCATTGTTCTTGGCCAGATCGCGTTCGAGGTGCCACACCTCTTTGATGTCTTCCTCGACCTGCTCCTGGCGGTCCATGTAGCGGCCGCTGAAGCGCACGCTCACCTGGGCCCAGTCGCTGCCGTAGTCGGCGCGCACCAGCTGGGTGTCGACATACATCACTTCGGTATGCTGGTCGCCAGTCAGTTCGGCGCGCTCGGCTTTGAGCTGCTCGAACAGCTCGGGGCTGACGTACTCGCGCACTTTTTCCAGATCGTTCTTGTTCCACGCCTCTTGCAGGGTGCGGTAGTGGTCGCGGGCACCGGCCAGGAAGCCGTTCATGTCAAAGCCCGGCGGCAGGCGGAACGGCACATCGCTGTCGGCAAAGCCGGTCGCTTGCGGGGCGCTGTGGCTCTGCTCGAACTGCTGCGGGGCCGCGCTCTGGGGCGGCTGATAGCCGGCATAGGCCGTCTGTTGCGGTTGTGGCGCTCCCATCTTGCCCCGGCGCATGGCCCGGAACAGGAATACGGCACCCAGTGCCAGCAGGGCGATCAGCAGGAAGTCCATCCCTTGCAGACCTTCAAAGGCGCCGCTGCCCAGCAGGTAGGCAAACAGGCCACCGGCCAGCAGACCGCCCAGCAGACCACCCATCATGCCGCTCTTTTTCGGCGGGGTCTGGGCACCCAGGGTCGGGTTCTTGTTGTCGACCGGTTTGGCCGCAGGCTGTGCCGGCGCTGTCTTGTAACTTTTGCCAAAGGATTTGCCGCCACCAAACTTCTTGGCCTCGGCGTGCGGTGCCCCCAGGCCGATGGCCAGGATCATGGCAAACAGGGTCAGCATCTTTTTCATTTTGACTCTTTCACTCTCGTCTGTAGTTGGGGCATGCTCTGCTTAGGCAAGCTCAGCAAGGCGCATGGCAGGCTGCCTGTCCCTAAATGTGTCGCAGCTTGTATTCATCAATATCACCTCTGGCATGAATTATTCATGAACGAGATTGCCGCGATGCGGCGTCAAACAAGAGGAGTAAACCAGATGAAAAGCAGAAGATTGAGTCGCAAGGAGCGCAAAATGCGAAGCAAAATCAAAATGGTCAAGGCTGAGCAGACCCTGGTCTGGCCCTTTATGATGGTATGAGCCGCCAGATAGGGCTCGCCGTAGTTGGCTTTCTTTTGTAAAATTCCCGTCCCCTTCCCGCTGCGGTTTTTATGTGTATGGCAGAGCAAGTGACGGCGAAAAAAGACGCCAAGACACAACAGCTGAAAGTTCCCCCCCACTCTTTTGAGGCCGAACAGTCCGTACTGGGCGGCCTGATGCTGGATAACGACGCCTGGGATCGGGTCGCCGAGCGGGTGATCGACAAGGATTTCTACAGCCGTCCGCACCGGTTGATCTTCCAGGCCATGACCCGCCTCTCCAACGCGGGCAACCCCATCGACCTCATCACCCTGCAGGAGGAGCTGGAGCGTTCCGAACAGCTGGAGGAGGCAGGTGGCTTCGCCTATCTGGTGGAGATCGCCAAGAACACCCCGAGTGCCGCCAACATCAACGCCTACGCCGAAATCGTGCGCGAGCGGGCGGTGGTGCGGGAGATGATCTCTGTCGCCAACGAGATCGTCGAAGCGGGCTACGAGCCGCAGGGCCGAACCTCCAACGATCTGCTCGATCTGGCCGAGAGCAAGGTATTCCAGATCGCCGAGCAGCGCACCAGCGCCAACGAAGGCCCCCAGCCGCTCAAGCTGATCCTCGAGCAGACTGTCGACAAGATTGAAGAGCTGTTCAAGACCCCGCACAACGGGGTGACCGGTGTATCCTCGGGCTACAACGATCTGGACAAGATGACCGCCGGTTTGCAGCGCTCGGATCTGGTCATCGTCGCCGCCCGTCCCTCCATGGGCAAGACCACCTTTGCCATGAACCTCTGTGAGCATGCGGCCCTCACCGCCGACAAGCCGGTGCTTATCTTCTCGCTGGAGATGCCCTCCGAGCAGATCATCATGCGTATGCTCGCCTCGGTGGGTCGTATCGACCAGACCAAGGTGCGTACCGGTCAGCTCGACGACGAGGATTGGGCCCGTCTCTCCTCCACCATGGGGTTGCTGCTGGAGAAGGGCAAGATGTATATCGATGACTCCTCCGGCCTGACCCCGACCGAAGTGCGCTCGCGCGCCCGTCGGGTGGCACGGGACAACGGCGGCATCAGCATGATCATGGTGGACTACCTGCAGCTGATGCGGGTACCCAGCCTCTCCGACAACCGGACTCTGGAGATCGGTGAAATCTCCCGCTCCCTCAAGGCGCTGGCCAAAGAGCTGCAGTGCCCGGTGGTGGCGCTCTCCCAGCTCAACCGAAGTCTGGAACAGCGGGCCGACAAGCGTCCGGTCAACTCGGATCTTCGTGAATCGGGCTCCATCGAGCAGGATGCGGACTTGATCATGTTTATCTATCGTGATGAGGTTTATCACGATGACAGCCCTGACAAGGGGATTGCCGAGATCATCATCGGCAAGCAGCGTAACGGCCCCATCGGCCGGGTGCGTCTCACCTTCCAGGGGCAGTTCTCCCGGTTCGACAACTACGCCGGCCCGGCGTTTGACGACGATTATTGATGTAAACCCAAGGTGATGGCGATTTCGTCATTACCACGACTGCCCTGATCGATAGCCAGTCATTGGCTGCCGCTCAGGGCCTGTTTTCCCGGTTCGACAATTATGCCGGTCCGGCCTTCGACGACGATAAGTGAGTGGCGGTCTTCTGCCCGATGAGGGGGAGACCATTTGTGCCCTCGTAAGGGAAAACCATGAAAGCGGCTACTGCCCAAATCAACACTGCGGCCTTGCGCCACAACCTAGCCGTGGTCAAGCGCCACGCTCCCGCTTGCAAGATCATCGCTGTGGTCAAGGCCAACGCCTATGGCCACGGACTGCTGCCGGTCGCCCGCACCCTGGTGGATGCGGATGCCTACGCGGTGGCCCGTATCGAAGAGGCGCTGATGCTGCGCTCCTGCGCCGTGGTCAAACCCATCGTGCTGCTGGAGGGCTTCTTCTCCGCCGACGATCTGCCGGTGCTGGCGGCCAACAACCTGCAGACGGCGGTTCACACCTGGGAACAGCTCGAAGCGCTGGAGCAGGCCGAGCTGCCAGCCCCTGTGGTGGCCTGGCTCAAGCTCGACACCGGTATGCATCGGCTCGGGGTACGGGCCGACGAAATGCCTGCCTTTATCGAGCGCCTTGCTAAGTGCAAGAACGTGGTGCAGCCGTTCAACATCATGACCCACTTCAGCCGCTCCGATGAGCTGGAGCAGCCCACCACCCGCGAGCAGATCGACTTGTTCAGCAAGTTGACCGCGCCGCTCCTGGGCGAGCGGGCCATGGCCAACTCGGCGGGCATTCTGGCCTGGCCGGACTCCCACTGCGACTGGGTGCGCCCCGGTGTCATCCTCTATGGCGTGTCGCCATTCCCCAACACGGTGGCAGCCGATTACGATTTGCAGCCGGTGATGACCTTGAAGACCCAGCTGATTGCGGTGCGGGATCACAAGGCGGGCGAGCCGGTGGGCTACGGTGCCAACTGGGTGGCGGATCGCGATACTCGCCTCGGCGTGATCGCCATCGGCTACGGTGACGGCTATCCGCGCATGGCGCCCAACGGCACATCCGTGCTGGTCAACGGCCGCATCGTGCCGCTGGTGGGGCGTGTCTCCATGGATATGAGCACTGTCGATCTGGGCCCGGGCGCGACCGACAAGCCCGGCGACGAGGCGGTACTGTGGGGCGAGGGGTTGCCGGTGGAGCGGGTGGCCGATGAGATTGGCACCATCCCCTACGAGCTCATCACCAAGCTCACCTCCCGCGTCTTTATGGAGTACGTCTGATGTGGCAGCAGTGCCTGCTGACTCTGAAGCCCCGTTCGCGGGGCTTTCATCTGGTGACCGACGAGCTGGTGGCCAAGCTGCCGATGCTGGCGGATTACCGGATTGGCATGGCGCACCTGCTGCTGCAACACACCTCCGCCTCGCTCACCCTCAACGAGAATTGCGACCCCAGCGTGCGCAGCGATATGGAGGCCCATCTGCACCGGCTGGCGCCGGAGGATGCCCCCTACTATCGCCACACCTATGAGGGGCCGGATGACATGCCCGCCCACATCAAATCCTCCCTGCTCGGGGTGAGCCTGCAGCTGCCGATCCGCGATGGTCAGCTGGCGCTCGGCACCTGGCAGGGGATCTGGCTTGGTGAGCATCGTGTCGATGGCGGCGCCCGTAAGGTGCTGGTGACCCTGCAGGGTGAGTAAGCAGGCTGCAACCAGCTGAAAGATGACGATAAAAAAGAGGGATGGCATTGAGCCATCCCTCTTTTGTTTTTACGGTTTCGCGAGCTATCCGCTTGTCAGTGGCACGGCGCTCTGCGTGGCTCAACCGACCTTGAAGGGGGTCAGTTCGGCCAGCGGGGTTGCGTCCATAAAGGCTTGCGGCTCCTGACCGTGTTTGAAGATCTTGAAGTCCTGCTCGCGTGCGCTCCAGTACTCCAGACGCTCGCTGCCGTTTTCTCCGGTGATTTGCAGCAGGCTCGCTTCACGCAGGGCCACCACGTGCTCGCTCGGGTTGATGGCGCAGAACTCGGCCAGACGCTCGTCGCGGGTCTCGCCCATGTGGCCGCTGATGCTGGCGTCCAGATAGTGCGGGTTGATCTGCAGCGGGAACAGGCCCAGCGCCGGCAGTACGGCGGCGCTGCAAACCGGCATGTCGTTGGTGGTACGGATGCTCGGGGTCGCCACGTTGCAACCGGCGCTCCAGCCCACATAGGGGACACCCCGCTCGCGCACGGCACGCTGGATCGGCACGATCAGGCCGTTTTCATGCAGCATCTGGTTGAGGCGCCAGGTGTTGCCGCCGCTGATAAAGATGGCGTCCGCCTGATTGATGGCATCAACCGGATCATCGAAGTGGTGGATGCTGATGGCATCGACTCCCAGACTCTCCTGCAGCTCGTTGGCACGGGCATCCCAGTCGCTGCGGATCACCGCGTAGGGGATGAGCAGGATGCGCTTGACCTGTTTGCGCGCGAGCAGGCTTTGAACCCGATCCCGGGCCCAGCCGAGCAGACCCGGAAATTCGTTGGCTTTACCGTTGCTAAGCAGAAGCAGTTCCATCAAATCGTTCCTCAAAAAGTGAAAGCGGAGGAGAGGCCACCCCGGTTTGCCGTCGGCCAGCAGGGTGACAGGAGCGGGCATACTACCACTTTCGGATAGACGGTTCTGTGATCGGGGGGCTCATTAATGAGTTGTTCCTCAATGAGTCCGCATGAAAATCACCACATAAACAGAGGCCCCGCTTGTGCGGGGCCTTGGTCATGGTCGGGATGATCAGGAGGCGGTTGCCTCGACCACCTTGTAGGAGGGCTGCTGGCGCAGCTTCCACAACTCGCTCCACTTGCGCAGGGCAGAGAGCAGGATCAGCATCCCCAGCACCAGCATGATGAGGGAGATGATGCCGTTCATCGGGTTGTAGCCCTTGGCGGCCGAGTTGAAGTAGACGTTGCTCATCATCCAGTAGGCGGCGTAGTTGACGGTGACGAACAGGTAGGCCAGCGGGATCAGGCAGGTCAGCATGTAGCGGCGCTTGCTGGCCAGTCGCAAGATGATGGTGGCACCGATGATGAGGCCCACCGAGGCCATCAGCTGGTTCGATACCCCGAACAGCGCCCACACAGATCCGATATCACCGGACATCAGCAGGTAACCCCACATCACGCAGGCGAGTACGCTGGCGCCGATGGCACCCGGCATCCAGTCGATGCGTTTGAGGGGCGGGTAGAACTCGCCGAAGAAGTCCTGAATGAGGTAGCGGGAGACCCGGGTACCGGAGTCAACGGCGGTCAGGATGAACACCGCTTCGAACATCACCACGAACTGGAAGAAGTAGGAGGCGAGGTTACTGAACCAGGGCACCTTGGTGAAGATGTAGGACATGCCCACCGCCAGGGTGACGGCGCCGCCGGTGCGGCCGTTCAGGTCCATGCCGATCTCCTGGGAGAGGAACGGCAGATCCACCACCTGCATCCCCAGTTTGGCGAAGGCTTCCGGGGTGGCGTTGATGGCGAAGTAGTCAGCCGGGTGCAGGGCTGTGGCAGCGATCAGCGCCATCACGCCCACCACGCACTCGGCCAGCATGGCACCGAAGGCGACCGGCAGGATGTCGTTCCACTTGTCCACCAGTTTCGGGGTGGTGCCGGAACCGATAAAGGCGTGGAAGCCGGAGATGGCGCCACAGGCGATGGTGATTGAGATAAATGGCCAGACCGGGCCGCCCAGTACCGGGCCGCCGCCGTGGACGAACTGGGTCATGGCGGGGAACTGGATCTCCGGGTTGATGCAGATGACACCGATCACCAGCGCGCCGAACACGCCGATCTTCATAAAGCTGGAGATGTAGCCGCGCGGGGTGAGCAGCAGCCAGACCGGCAACGCGGTGGCGAAGAAGGCGTAGATGGGCAGTGCCAGACTGATGGTCTCGGCACGCAGGGTCAGCCAGGCACCGAAGGCGCTCTCCTGCACGTAGGGGCCGAAGAAGACGCAGGCCAGCACGGCGATGAAGCCCACCCAGGAGGCGGCTTGCAGGTTACCGGTCAGCTTGTGCCAGATCCCCACCACCATGGAGATGGGGATGGTCATGAAGACGGCAAACACGCCCCAGGCGTTACGCTCCAGCGCGTGCACCACCACCATGGAGAGACCCGCCATGGTGATGGTGATGATGAAGAGCATCGCAAGGCCGGTACACCAGCCGGCGATGGGGCCAAGCTCGGCCTTGGCCACCTCGGAGAGGGACTTGCCCTGATGCTTCATGGAGGCGAACAGCACGACTGTGTCATGCACAGCACCGCCGATGACGCAGCCGATCAGCAGCCAGAGAAAGCTTGGCAGGTAACCGTACTGGGCGGCCAGTACCGGGCCGACCAGCGGGCCGGCGGCGGCGATGGCCGCGAAGTGCTGGCCGAAGTTGACCCACTTGTTGGTTGGCACATAGTTCTTGCCATCTTCCAGCTGGTGGGAGGGGGTGACTTGCTTGTCGTCAGCCTGCAGCACCTTGCGCACAAAGAACACGCCGTAGAGGCGATATGCAATGGCGAGGATACAGAGGGCCGCAATGACAAAAGTGATTGCGTGTTGCATGGGGGAGTTTCCTTTTCCTGTGGCCAATCTGGCCGGGCTCAGGCTGCACTTTACGCAGGCGACAGGGAAAGGGGAGTGCAGAAAAGGTCAGTGGCAGAGGGCTGCCCGCGAGCGGCAGAAAAGCGGCCCCGAGCGGTTTGAGGGATGAACCGGCGGGCGTGGCAAGCGGGTGAGTGGTAACGGGCAGGGGGGCGGGGTGAGTGGCCCGCCCCCTCAGGGGATCTCCAACAGCTCCTTGAGGGGCTTGAGGTAGCGGCGGCTCACCGGCACCTTGTGGCCGCCCTGAGTCACCACTTCCGCCAGCCCGCCCTCCAGCAGCAGGATTTCGCGGATCTGGCCCGGGTTGAGCAGGTACTGGCGGTGACAGCGCACGAAGCCGGTCTTCTCCTCCAGGGTGCGCAGGGTCAGCTCGGTGGTGCCCTGCTGCTGGCCGCTGATCACCCGGTTGCCGGTGAGATCGCTGTGGATGAACTCCACCTCGCCAAGAGGCAGCAGCAGAATCCGGTTGTGGCCGCTGCAGGGGATGCTGCGCAGGGGCTGGGCGATGCGGGTCGGATCCGGCAGCGGTTGACCAGCCAGTTCACCTTTTGGCGAAAGCAGCCGGTTGATGCGTTCCAGTGCCTTGTTCATCCGCTCTGCAGTGACCGGTTTGAGCAGGTAGTCGAGGGCGTTCTCCTCAAACGCGCGCAGAGCAAACTCGTCGTAGGCGGTGATGAAGACGATGTGGGGGCGCAAGTCCGGGTCCAGCATGCTCACCAGCTCCAGCCCGTTGATGCGCGGCATCTGGATGTCGAGAAACAGCAGGTCGGGTTTGAGGCGGTGGATGGCGGGCAGCGCCTCCATGGCGTGGGCGCACTCTCCCAGCAGGCGGATATTGCCCGCCTGCTCCAGCAACAGGCGCAGCTCCTCGCGGGCGAGGGGTTCATCGTCAACGATCAGGGCGGTCAGCATGGGCTCTCCTGCAGGGGAAGGGTGATCCTCACCCGGGTTGATTGATGGGGGACGCAGTCGATGGCGACCCCATACTCGGCGCCGTAACGGGCCTTGATGCGCCGATCCACTATGTTCATGCCAAGGCCGCTCCCCTCCTGTTTCGTCTGGTAGAGCCCGGCGTTGTCGCACACCTCCAGCAACACCCGCTGCGCCTCAATCCGGGCGGTCAGGGTCAGCAGGCCGGGTTCGAACATCTGGGAGATGCCGTGCTTGACCGCGTTCTCGACGATGGGTTGCAGGGAGAAGGTGGGCAGCCGGTACTCCAGCAGCGACTCGGGAATATGGATCTGCACGCTCAGGTGCTCGGCGAAGCGGGCCTGTTCGATGTGCAGATAGGCGTTCACATGCTCCAGCTCGTCGGCCAGGGTCACCTCGTCCCCCTGGCGTTTGAGGTTCTTGCGAAAGAAGGTGGAGAGATTGTGCACCAGGGTGCGGGCGCTTTCGGGATCGCGCCGGATCACCGCCGACAGGGTGTTGAGGGCGTTGAACAGGAAGTGCGGGTTGATCTGCGCCTGCAACAGCTTGATCTCCGACTGGGCCAGCAGTCGCTTCTGCTCGTTGTATTTGCCCGCTAGGATCTGGCCGGAGAGCAGCCGGGCAATCCCCTCTCCCAGGGTGCGGTTGATGGAGGAGAAGAACTTGCGCTTGGGCTCGTAGAGTTTGATGGTACCAACCACCGACCCTTCTTCCCCCCGCAGCGGAATGACCAGCGAGGAGCCGAGCCGACACTGGGGATGCAGGTTGCAGCTGTAGGGGATGAGGTTGCCGTCGGCATAGACCACCTCGTTGTGCTGGATCGCCTTGAAAGTGTGGGCCGAGTTGATGGCGGTGCCCGGCAGGTGGTGATCCTCGCCGATGCCGATAAAGGCGAGCAGCTTCTCCCGATCGGTGATGGCCACCGCGCCGACCCCGGTCTCCTCGTAGAGGATGCGCGCCATCTGTTGACACGCCTGCTGGGTGAAGCCCTTGTCCAGCACCCGCATCGCCCGCTCGGCGATCTTGAGGGCGCGGGCAGAGAAGGCGACCGAGTATTTCTCCAGCATGGCGCGGTGATCGAGGATCATCCGCATGAACATGGCGGCCCCCAGGGTATTGGCTACCAGCATGGGGGCTATGATGTTCTCGATAAGGTGGACGGCGTCGTCAAACGGGCGGGCCACTAGCAGAATGATCCCCATCTGCATCAGCTCGGCGATGAGGGCCACCGAGCCCACCACCCAGGGGCTGAACAGCAGATCGAGCCGGTGGCGGGCGACGAAGTGGCGGTGCACCAGTCCGCCGAGCAGCCCCTCGGCGATAGTGGAGAAGGTGCAGGCCAGCGCGGTGAAGCCCCCCAGCGAGTAGCGATGAATGCCGCCGGTGAGCCCTACCAGCAGCCCCACCACCGGGCCGCCGACTATGCCCCCCAGCACGGCGCCGATGGCGCGGGTATTGGCGATGGAGTCCTCGACCCTGAGGCCAAAGTAGGTACCCATGACGCAGAAGCCGGAGAAGATGAGGTAGCAGAGGATCTTGTGGGGCCAGCTCAGGGTCACCTGAGTGAGGGGCATGAACAGCGGCGTCTTGGAGAGCAGCCAGGCGATCACCAGATAGACGCAGAGCTGCTGGAACAGCGAGATCACCAGAGTGAATTGTTCAAACGCCACGGCTCATTGCCCCGGTAATGGTTGGTCATTTAATGGACGCGGAGTATTAGCAAACCCCATACCCCCTTGCAAGGCAGGGGTATCGGAATGGTGGCGTAGCGCACGATTTGCCGAATCGTCTGCCGTAGTGGCGGGCGGTAACTGTCTGGTTACTCAGCATGGAGTCTGAGCTGGCGGCAGACGAGGTGATATGGCGGGCACAAAAAGGGGGCCAGAAGGCCCCCGAATTGACGGTCAGTGGGTAGCTCAATCGAGTTTCAGATCGACCCAGACCATACGGTGATCCGAACTGACTCCCTTGGCGATGCCGAGTTTCGCATCATAGACCAGGTGGTAACCCGCCTCGAAGCTGGCCGGCCAGTAGACACCACTCTTCACTGCGTTGAGATTCGCTGAGGGGATGACGTGATCCAGCTGCAGCACGCTGGTGTTGGTGATCCGCTCCGGGTTGGGACGATTGAGGTTGCGTTTGCAGTCGGTCCCCTTGCTGACACACTCCGGGCCTCCTTCGCTGACCGGGATCAGGGTGCCATTGGTGATGGCCTGATTCATCAGCGGGTTGTTCAGCAGATCCTGAATGGCAGTCAGGTCACCGTCGCCAGTGAGCGGATCGGCATTGAGATCGCCGGCGATAACAAACTTGGCGTTTTTGGCCAGTCCACCCTTGGTGCCCTTGTCATCGGTCATGTAGTTGAGACCCTTGACGTAGTCGTTCCAGAAGGCGATCTCGGCGCGGTTGTGCTTGACGGTGTGACGCGCTGCGTTGGCAAAAATCGGCGGAGTCGGGTGGGAGATCAGGAAGTGGATCACCTCTTCCCCCTTCTCAGTTTTTATCCGCACCGGCACATCGGCGTGGTTCTTGGAAGATAGCGGGTACTTCTGCCACACCTCATCGGCATACCAGGCATCGCCGCATTCACGATATGGGTTTTTGACCCCGTTCTTGTCGAACAGCTTTTTGCAGTCATCGATGACGGGGTTCTTCTCGCCCGGCATATCCTTCCACTTGAAGTTCTGGAAGGTGCGGATCTGCTTGGTGTCGATGGGATATTTGGACATCACCGCAAAGGCGTACTGGCCGTGGTAGTTGCCAAAGCCCCAGGCATCATCGGGGCCGTTGTTGACCTTGCCGTCGAGGTTGAGGTCATAACCGCTCATCAGACCGGTATTGGTGGCGAAGTTTTGCAGCACCGGATAGCTGATGGCGGTTACTCCATCGCGCTGGGCATGGGCCAGATAGTTGTCATTGAAGGCTTTCAGGTCGGCGGTGTTTTCACCTTTGCCATCGTTGTCGAATTCGTTGAGCAGGAAGACATCCGGGCGGGTGCGCTGGATTATTTCCGCGACATTGCGGATCTGCTGTACGCGTTTGGCTTTGATTTCTGCAGCGCCACTCAGGCGACCTTCGGTAAGCTGGGTCAGCAGCTCATCCTGTGCGGAGCGGGTCAGTGCCAGCTCACCGGTCAGTTCGCCAGCGTTATCGCGGTCAAAGGAGAGGTTGAAGGTGGCAAAACGGACCATGGAGTTGGGAGCCTTTGCTTCGTTGTTGTCGGTATCACTGTTGCAGCCTGCCAGCATCCCGAGGGAAATGGCGGCGGCCAGTAGGGTCTTGTTGATATTTTTCATTGCAATTATTCCGTAGCATCAATGAGTTATGCCTTCTGTGAGGCTGCGCCATTATAGAGATCGCTCAAAACTACGGGATGTTTGTCTGGCCAAAGTGTGAGGCTATTCACAGCCAGTTTGGGTCGATGATGAATATTGGCTGGCCTGTATGACTCGGGGTAAATCAGGTCACTTCGGCCCGAGTTGCGGTAAGGGACGACAGTTTTCCAATCCCCTACACCACCATCGGCAGGCCGCTTTCTGGATGGTGGAGCACCTGAGCCGGATAGCCGTAGAGGCGGGAGATAAGCTCGGGGGTGAGCACTTCGCCCGGTGTGCCATCAGCCATCAGTTTACCCCGTTCCAGCATCACCAGCCGGTCGGCATAGCGGGCCGCCAGATTGAGATCGTGCAGCACCACCAGCACGGCGGTGTTGCTGCTGGCCAGCGCCCGGGCCATAGCCAGCAGCTGGTGCTGATATTTCAGATCGAGGGCCGAAGTGGGCTCATCGAGCAGCAGCAGCCGTGGTTGTTCCGATTGCTCGGGTGAATCAGGGGCTTGCCAGATCTGGGCCAGTACCCGGGCAAACTGCACTCGCTGCCGCTCGCCGCCGGAGAGCCCGGGATAGAGCCGTTTGGCCAGATGTTCGACCCCCGCATGGGCCATGGCGGCGGCCACTATCTCCTCCTTGCGGCGAGCGGGTTCGCTGTGGGGCAGGCGTCCCATGGCCACCACCTCTTCACAGAGAAAGGGGAAGTTGAGCGACGAGCTCTGCGGCAGCACCCCGAGCCGGTGGGCCAGCTGGCTGCTATCCCACAGCTGACGCTCCCGGCCAAACAGGGTGATGGTGCCTTCATGGGACAGCTCACCGGTCAGGCATTTTAGCAGGGTGCTCTTGCCCGCTCCGTTGGGGCCGAGCAGGGCGGTCAGGGTGCCGCTGTGCAGAGCGAGATCGAGCCCATCCAGGATCTGGCGCTGGCCACGGCGCAGGCTCAGCCGGGAGCAGGTCAGCAGGGGGGAGGCAAATCGTTCCATAGCAATCCGTGTTAAAGCGCGCGGCGGCTCTTGATTAGCAGCCAGATGAAAAAGGGGGTTCCGAGCAGGGCGGTAATGATGCCGACCGGCAGCTCAGCCGGGGCCAGCAGGGTGCGCGCCAGCATGTCGGCTCCCAGCAGCAGGGCTGCTCCCATCAGGGCGGAGAGGGGAAGCAGTCTGACATGGTTGGGGCCGGCCAGCAGGCGCACCAGATGGGGCACTACCAGCCCGACAAACCCAATCATGCCGGCGACGGCCACCGCCACGCCGACACCGGCGGCGGTGAGCAGAATCATGCGGCGCTTGAGCGCCTGCACATCGATCCCCAGATGACGGGCTTCCCCTTCGCCGAGCAGCAGGGCGTTGAGGGGATTGGCATCGCGCATAAAGAGCCACAGCAGGGCCGCCAGCATAAGCAGCGCCAGCACCATGTCGGCAGGTTTGCCGGCGGCCAGGGTGCCCATCTGCCAGAGGCTGAGATCCCGCAGCATCTGATCGTCGGCGAGATAGCTGAGCAGGCCGATCACCGCGCCCGAGAGCGCCGTGATGGCGACCCCGGCCAGCAGCATGACGGTCACCGAGGTGCCCCCCTCCCGGGTGCCGAGCAGATAGACCAGAGTGGTGGTCAGCGCTCCGCCGAGAAAGGCGAGCAGCGGCAATAGCCCGATGCCGAGCTGCTGTTGCGGCGATTCACCGAGGGGAGCCAGCAGCACGATGGCCAAGGCCGCTCCGAGCGCCGCGCCGCCGGAGACCCCTATGATGCCGGGGTCAGCAAGGGGGTTGCGAAACAGCCCCTGCATCACGGCGCCACAGAGCCCGAGGATCCCGCCGACCGCGATGCAGAGCAGGGTACGAGGGAGCCTAATCTCCTGCACGATCAAAAGCTTGTGGGCCGCAATTCCACTCCCCTGTCCGGCATAGAGCGCGCGCAGGCTCTCGCTCAGGGTGAGTGCCATCGGCCCGGTTGCCAGTGAACCGAGCAGCAGCAGGGCGAGCGCTGCCGTGGTGAGGGCCAGCAGCCAGGGGAGTGGCAAGCGCATCATGACCCCTGTTTGAGCCACTGGGCGATCTGGTTCGCCTGCTGCAGGGAGTTGAGGCTCAGGCCCCCTTGCAGGGCGTGACCGTCGATGGCGTGAATGGCGTTGCGCTTGCCGGCCGGGGTGGCGGCCAGTGCGGGGACTTCGGCCAGCACCTGGGCCGGGTCGGCATAGCGTTGCCAGTCGCGGCCGCTGACCAGCACCAGATCGGGCTGCATCTCGATAAGGGATTCGGCGGAGACGGGTTTGTAGTTGCGCAGCGTGGCTGCGGTATTGGTGCCGCCAGCCAGCGTAAGCAGGGCGCCGGCGGTGGTGTCGCCCCCGGCAATGCTCACCGGTTGCCCCTTGTGCAGCAGCAAAAAGGCAACCTTGAGCGGCTTGTTCAGTTTGGCTTGTGCCGCCAGCTGCTCGGTCTGGCTCTGGATCTGCTGTTTGAGCTGCTCGCCCGCGCCCTTGTCATCCAGCAGGCTGGCCAGGGTATCAATACGCTCATTGAGGTTGGCCAGAGTCGGTGCCGTTTCCAACACTTCTACCTTAACCCCGGCACGGCGCAGCTGATCGAGGGTTGGTGCAGGCCCAATCTCGTCGCTGCCGACCACCAGAGTTGGTGCCAGACTGAGGATCCCTTCGGCTGCCAGTGCGCGCTGATAGCCCACCTTGGGCAACCCTTTTGGCAAGGGGCTGCTGACATCGGTCGCAACGAGGCGATCGTCGCCACCGAGCGCCAGAATAAGTTCAGTGGTGGCCGGGCCAATACTGACGATGCGGGTATTGGGCGCTGCGGCAGCATGAGTGAACAGGGGGAGCAGAGAGCTGCTCAGCAGGGTGAGTGCGAGGGCAAGAGGACGGCCCATGCTAACCTCCGACAGTAGGGTGAAACGGGTGTGCCGCCGAGAATATCAAGGGTTTGAATAAAATGCACTGAGAATGATAGCAATTATCAATTGCATTGATTCTGGTGCTTTATTAGAGTAGCCGCCATGATAAACAGCGAGGCGGGTGCCTCGCCGAGGGAGAAACGATGAGCATTGCACAACGCATTCAGGAGATGCTGGAGCAGGATCCCAGCGCTCACCCTTCAACCATTGCGACCCAGCTGGCCGTCAGCGAGTGGGAGGTGGTTCGCCAGCTGCCCGCGGAGCTGGTGACCCTGTTGCCAGCCGATCGCGCACAAGCTCTGCTGGAAGATCTGGCCGACTGGGGCCCGGTAACCACCATCGTCGAGTCGGAAGGTTCCATCTTCGAAGTGAAGGCGCCGTTCCCGAAGGGGAAAGATGCGCGTGGCTACTACAACCTGATGGGGCGCGACGGTGAGCTGCACGGTCACCTCAAGCTCGACAACGTGGCGGGGATTGCGCTGGTCAGCAAGCTGTTCATGGGCAAGGAGGGACACTCCTTCCAGTTCTTCGGCCACTCCGGTCGTTGCATCTTCAAGGTTTATCTCGGCCGCGACGAGAAGCGTCAGTTGCTTGCCGATCAGGTCACCCGTTTTATGGCCCTGCGCCACCCGTCTCAAGAGGAAGTAAAAGCATGAGTGAACGTCAGGAGCGTCTGCAGAACCGCCTGCAACCGGAGATCCGCGAGTTTCGCGACAGCTGCCGTACCCTGCAGCTCGCCACCGTCGACAGCCAAGGCAATCCCAACGCCAGCTATGCACCGTTCGTGCTTCAGGAAGATGGTTACTATGTGCTGATCTCCGAGATCGCCCGCCATGCCCGCAATCTGCAACAGGTACCCCGGGTATCCCTGATGCTGATCGAGGATGAGAGTGGTGCCCGCGAGCTGTTTGCCCGCAAGCGTCTGACCTTTGATGCGGTGGCTGAAGTCGTTGCCCGTGACGACGCTCGCTGGAGCAAGGCTGTGGCGGCGCTGGAGGGGCGTTTTGGCGAGATCATCAAGGGGCTCTCCAACCTCAAGGATTTCAAACTGTTCCGCCTCAAGCCGGAGCAGGGGCTGTTCGTCAAGGGCTTCGGCCAGGCGTTTGCGGTCTCCGGTGACGAGCTGGTGGACTTCGTCCATCTGGTGGAAGGGCACAAGCGCATCGACAACGGTGCCGAGCTCACCAGCCCGGCCGATGCGCCGGTCTGACGGCACGACATCAATTACAACAAAACGGGCAGCCAATTGGCTGCCCGTTTTTTATTGCGTTATCTCGTCCGGATTGCTTAATCCTGCCAGGAGGCCTTGTTGGGGAAGGTGCTGCGATCGGCAGCGGTTGCCGTCTCGTTGCACTCACCCCGCACCTTCCAGGAGGTCTGGCTCAGCACTATGTACCCTTCCCGGCAGTACTTTTTGCTGGCGAGGGTCTGGGTCAGCAGGTTCTCCTGCAATGCTTCCCGCAGCTCCAGCAGGCGCTGGCTCTGGGCGGCAGAGAGGCCGCGCGGCAGGGTATCGTTGGGCGCGGCTTCAAAGGTGAAGCGCTTGCTCCCCTCCTCGTTGATATGGGTCAGGAAGAGGGGCTCGGGCCCGTCATACTTCTGGCCAGGCAAGCTGGAGCAGGCCGACAGCAGGGGAAAGAGCAGCAACAGGGTGGCGGGCAACAGGCGCACGGCAAGACTCCGGTGAGAAACTAAGCGAGGGCGCCAGATTAACATGGCTGCCCAACGGGTGTTACTGCCAGCAGCTCGTCGGTGGTGAGCAGGGTCACACTGCGCCCATTCGGCAGGTCGAGATTGCGCCATATCCAGTTGTGATGCTCGATGATCTGGGGGGCGCCAAGGTGAGGGCGATTGGCGGTGGAGTGAGCATCGCTCAATACGAACACCTCGAAGCCATGAGAGGCTGCGCTGCGCACCGTGGTATCGACGCAGAAATCGGTGTTGCTGCCGCAGAGGATAAGCCTGTCGACCGGCTGTTCTGCCAGCAGAAACGCGAGCTCGGTGTCGAGGAAGCTGTCACATGCGCTCTTGCGTACCCGGCTATCGCTCTTGGCTGGCTGCAGCATACTGTGCAACTGCCAACCCGGGGTGCCGGGCTCCAGTTCGCCACCCGGCAGATCATCATGCTGGATATAGATGACTCGCCCCTGTTGTTGCCTGACATGGGCCGCAGCCCGATTGATATTGGCCAGCACTTGCTGTTGTTGATGATGGGTCTCCTTCATGACCCCTTGCTGCACATCGATGATCAGTAACACATCCATATTGTACCCGCCGTTTCCTTGATGATTAGGGTTGCAGCCACTGGCTGCAGTCACGGCTGCGGGATTGATGCAGCGCGCCCATATCTTGCTTCATCTCGGCACTGTTTTGCCAGCGTTCGGGGAGCGGCATCATCTTTACGGTTACATCGGCGGCTCGGCCCGGGGCTGTCTCTTCCCCGGTTTGCGGGACTACCAATGCCACCTTGAGTGCCGGATTGCGGCTGGCGATGCGACTGGCGATCCCGAGCCCCCCCTCTACATGGAAATTACCGGCGATATGCATGATCTGCTGGCCCGGGTGCTTGGCGAGATAATCCACCATGCTCTCGGCCATGGTGTCGTCCCAGCTGGTCTGGGCGGCGAAACGGCGGGCGTTGCTGTCGGCATCGCCGTGGTGCATGGAGGCCATGAACTTCTGGCGATAGGGGTCATCACCCAGTGTCAGTTGGCGGGCCAGCTGGCTGCGACGTGAGGTGGGCAACTTGTCTAACCAGGCGACTCCTTCCTGACCGACACAGCTCACCAGCGGTTTGGGGGCGTTGGCGGCGATCACCGACATGCGGTGCGTCTTGGCGAACTCCACCAGCGGGCGATAGTCGCTCGGGTAGTTGGGCCAGGCATGCCCTGCGCGGATCAGCGCAGCTTCACCGATCTTGCCTGCCAGATAGGCATCAAGGGTCGCTTGATCGGCCCGGCTGAACTGCTCCATGGAGAGGGTTAGCCCCCGTCCGTGTTGCTCTGCTTGCTGATACAGGGCGCTCAGCAGCTGTGACTGCAACAGGTGAATGGCTGGGTGGGTGTGCAGTTCGCCCACCAGAATGATGTCGGCCTCCGTGAGACGGGCAGTGGCCTGATCCAGAGTCAGGGTTTCCTGCTGCGAATTACTCAACTGATAGTCATAGAGGGTCGCCAGTGGGGGGGATACTGGTGGCTGGCTGGTAGCACAGGCAGCCAGCAGCAGGGGCAGAGCAAGCAGTGGGAGTCGTTTCATCAGTAATCTCGCGGTATAGAGAGGCCCGAACAGGGGTTGTGTCACAGGCATAAAACAGGAAATGGCTGGCAGTGTAAAACTAACAATTCTCTTTTTAAATGATAATGATTCTTTTTTATTGATCTTTGAGTCGGGGTGGGTAAGATGCGGCCTGTTTGATAATAGTTCTCAATAAGGATTCGCTGTGACCCATCAAAACGCACTCTCTCTGGTCGCGCTCGCCGTAGCGGCCGGTCTCTCCTCCCAGGTCTTTGCTGCCACTCAAAAGGCGGATGAAGTCGTGGTCGTCAGCGGCTCACGGATGGAGCAGAAGCTGGAAGATGTCTCCGGCCCCATTTCGGTGATTACCGCCAAACAGATCGAAGAGCAGGTGGTGACTGATGCCGCTGACCTGTTCCGCTATGAACCCAGTGTCGCCGTGCTGGGCGGGCAGGGAGATGCCCAGACCTTCATCATCCGCGGCATGGGTGAGAACCGGGTCAAGGTGGTGCGTGACGGGGTGCGCCAGAACGATGCCTACAGCAAGGGTGGAGTGGGTCAGAGCTACTTCGATACCGACATGATCAAGCAGGTGGAAGTAGCCAAGGGGCCTGCATCCGCGGCTTATGGCTCCGATGCGCTGGGTGGCGTTATTGCCATCACCACCAAGGATGCCAGCGACTTCCTCAAGGGCAAGGATAGCTATCTGGATGTGACCAGCGGTTACGCCTCCAGCAGTCACCAGAAGATGGCTGGTTTTACCGGCGCCCTGCGTACCGGTGACGTGGAGAACCTGCTGCGTTACACCTGGCGCGATGGTGGTGTCACCCAGAACTACGATTCAACCAAGACCGATTTCGATATCGGCACTCACGCCCTGCTGCTCAAGAGCAAGTGGAATCTCTCTGATGAGCAGTTCCTCAAGCTGACCGTCGATTATCTGACCGATGGCGAGGAGCCTGACGCGGTCAAGCTCAACAAGGTCGGTACCGGCACTGCCCGCGTGTTCGAGCAGCCCATCACCGACAAGCAGACCGACAACCTGTCGCTGGTGCTGGATCACGGCATCGCGCTGAATCAGAATTGGGCCGACCGGATGGATACCAAGGTCTACTTCGGACGCACCAAGCAGACGCTGGATCAGTACGCCTCATCCAAATATCCGGTTAACCCGCGCAACCCCTATGTGTTCAAGAACTCTCTCGATCACAACGTGTTCGATCAGAAGAACCTCGGCGCCCAGCTGCAGTTCCACAAGGCGGTGGCCAACCATCGTCTGGCCTGGGGGGCCGAGTATGAGCACACCGACAACGAACGCTCCCGCTACAAGGGGCCGACCAAACCAAATGATTTTGTCGGCTACAACGAGCTGAGCTTCCCGGCTACCACCAGCGAACGTGGCGCCCTGTGGGCCTTCGACGAGATGAAGTTTGGCGAGCGCTGGGTGCTGACACCGGGCGCCCGCTATGACTACTACCGGATGACCCCGGACAATGATCCCGCCTACACCGGTGACCAGTTGCACAAGTTCTCCGAAGGGGAGATCTCGCCCAAGCTCGGACTGGTGTTCAAGGCGCACGAGGCGGCCAACCTGTTTGCCCAGTACAGCCACGGCTTCAAGGCCCCCATGTATGACAGCGCCTTCTCCACCCTGAACCATCAGGCTTACGGCTATCGCATCGAGCCGAACCCGAACCTCAATCCGGAGAGCAGCGACGGCATCGATCTCGGTGTGCGTGGCAGCCACAATGGCTTCAGCTACGAGGTGGCCAGTTTCTACAACAAGTTCGATGATTTCATCGAGATGGTGGAAGTGGGCAAAGAGGGGCGCACCTCTGTCTACCAGTATCAGAACCTGAGCAAGGCGACCACCAAGGGGGTCGAAGCGAAAGCGGATTACTGGCTGACCGATCTGGTCAACGTCTGGGGCAACCTCGCCTACATCGATGGCAAGGATGGTGATGGCAACTACATCAACAGCCTGAGCCCGCTCAACGGCTCGGTCGGCGTTCGTCTGGAGCAGGAGAAGTGGAACTTCAATACGGCGTTGCGCTTTGCCGACGACATGGACAAGGTGCGCAAGGATGCCAAGGGCAACGAGTATGCGAAGGCGGCCGGTTGGGGCGTGGTGGACATGTATGCCCAGTTCAACCCGATGCAGGATCTGCAGCTCAACGTCGGTCTCTTCAACCTGTTTGACAAGGAGTACACCAGCTACGAGCGCATCGCCGGCCGTGATGCGGGTTCTGATAACAGCCTGATGACCGAGCCGGGCCGTAACCTCAGCGCCCGAGTCAAGTACCTATTCTAAAAACGACAACACACGCAGTGAACCCGGACTTGAGTCCACTCCGAATCCCCGCCCTGACAGGCGGGGATTTTTTATGAGGCATCCAGATATTGTGATGCTAACCCGTCACTGAGGCTATGAAAGAAGCATTTTCTTTGCGTAAACAAGATATTGTGCTATTTGTTCCATGCTTAATAACATCTAGAACATTTTGGCAACGGGGAAATGCGCTTTTGACTTCTACATCCCCCCACACTTTCGAGACGACCAACGCACTTGAGCTGATCACCCGGTTCAATGACGCATCCAATGAACAGACAATACTTGCTCTGCTGCGCCAGATCTGCGAGCTGATGGGATTTGACTACTTTCGCTTGGGATTTATCTCGCCCAGCTCCATTCAGCGGCCGGATGTGCGAATCTTCAATGGCTGTCCAGCAGAATGGGTTCAGTACTACAACGAACAAGCCCTTTATACCGTTGATCCGGTTGTCAAAAAAGGTATGGCTCAGAGTACACCGTTACTTTGGGCCAACCTCATTACTGAGTGTTGTGACCTGCAAGACAGCGCCGGGCTGGAAGTGATGCTACTGGCTCAGGAGGCCGGCTTGCGCGATGGCATCACCATCCCCTGGCACGGTGCAAATGGTCATATTGGACTGTTCTCATTGATTACCAGTGAGCCCCGTACCGAACATCAATGGTTGACTGCCATTCCGTTTCTGAGCTGGCTTGCGACCCATATCTTTGAAGCCGTGGCCAGGGTCTGCATTGCAGCCATGCCTCCTCGGGAGATGTTGACTACTCGCGAACTGGAGGTGTGCCAATGGGCTGCAGAGGGCAAACAGGTCAGCGATATTGCCCAGATCCTCGATATCAAACCCAGAACCGTGACTTTCCATCTGGAGAGAATTGCGGAGAAGCTGGGGGCAAGCAGCAAAAATCAGGCGATTTCCTGGGCCCTCAAGCAGGGGGTGGTCAAGCTCAATATTGATGCCGCGCAGGTCGAGAATGTGCTCGATAACAGTGAGTAGTTCTGTTCTAGGCAATCAATTGCTCATCTGGCAGATGAAATGGCTGTCTGTGCGAACTGTGCCGGTCAAAATGTTTTTCTGCGCAATTTATTGCATGGTTGCGCTGTGGGGGTTCAGCCTGCAATGGTTAAGGTGTTGATTTTTAAAAGATAAAAAAATGGCATGGTCGCTGCTAATAGTCTGG
>NZ_LFCS01000016.1:0-105709 GCF_001887375.1 Aeromonas sp. SCS5 | reverse complement strand
CATTATAGGGAGCCGCGCCGCGATGACAATAGTTTTTTTGAAGAAAATCACGAAAATTTCAAATTATTCAATTAGAAACAGCTTATTCAGTGTATATATACAAGGTTATCCACAATCCAACTGTTTCACTCCCCTTTTAGCGTCATTTATATCGCCGCCAGAGCCTTTGGGAGTGCCATACTGGAGCCGATAACCTCTTCCGAGTGGACCATGGTAGCGCCAATCAGGAAAGCTGGTTACCATGGAGGTGAATACAGTGTTGCACCTTTTTTGCTTTCATTTACAAAAGGTCTTTTAAGATGAATTTATCCAAGTTTCCCGTCTATATGCAGGCCGCAATCCTTGCTCTGGTATTGGCAGTGGTTGGCTACCTGGTTGCCCAGGCCCTGCAATTCTCTTTGAAAGCGGAAGTCATTTTTGCAGCAGGTCTGGCGATTGGCGGTTTTGTGGTACCGCTGCTCCTGAAAAGAACCCCGGCTAATGCAGCCGAAGCGATCGCCAATCAGGAGACTTGCACCTTATATGTAGGCAACCTGCCATATCGCGCCAACGAGATTGCCGTGCGCGAATTGTTTGCCGAACAGGGCCAGGTAATTTCCGTACGCCTGATGAAGGACAAGGCAACCGGCAAGCGCAGAGGATTTGGTTTCGTCGAGATGCCTGCTGCCGATGCTGCCAAAGCGATTGCCGCATTGAATGACAAAGAGTATCAGCAGCGCACCCTCAAGGTACGCGAAGCGAACGACAAACGAGACAAAGAGGAGAAGGAGGGTGGTGAAGTCGAGGCTTGATCCCCCGTCAGAACCCCACCTCTTCCAATGATGACAGCCCCCATGCTTGCAAGGGGGCTGTCAGTTTTTGGGCCTCCCCATCCAGCCTGGTGCAGTAAGCCCTGGCAATCACCTCTTCTATATGTACAGGCTGCAAGGTTGCATGCCCGCCATTGCTCAGCAACCAGGCCACCCGTTTGGCAACTGCACTGCCCGAGTCGATCAGCTGACATTGCGGCATCAACTGCCCAATCTCTTCATTGAGTAGCGGGAAGTGGGTACAACCGAGTACCAGCGTATCCGGCTTCTCTTTCCCCTCCAGCCAGTCAGCCAGCACTTCACGCAGCAGCGCCATATTGACCGGCAGGCCCGCCAGCTTGTGCTCTGCTTCTATTACCAGCTCGGTGGTGCCCTTGAGCAACACCCGCTTGCCGGGGGCAAACTGGGCGATCAGTTCGTGGGTATAATCGCGGCTGACGGTGCCCGGCGTGGCCAGCAGGCCAATACAACCGTTGCGAGTCTGCGCAGCGGCGGGCTTGATGGCAGGCACCACCCCCACCACGGGAATATCAAGTGCCTCACGCAGAGCCGGCAGCGCTATGGTGCTGGCCGTGTTGCAGGCAATCACCACCAGATCGATATGATGACGGGCCACCATGGTGGTCACCAAGCGGGAGCATGCAGCAATCAGGGCGGGCTCGCTCAATTCACCATAGGGGAAGTTGGCATTGTCGAAGCAGTAGAAATAGTTGTGTACCGGCAGAACGCGACGGATCTCGCGGTAGATGGTCAGGCCACCCATACCGGAGTCAAACACGAGAATATTGGCCACTTGACCTCCCCCTTTGGTGCAAGGCGGCGATCATACTCCCGCCTGCCGCCAATAGAAAAGGCCCTGCCAATGGCAGGGCCTCGGTTTTTCAAAGATGAACCGAATAAAGCATCAGAAGCGATAATCGGCAGTCACTTTGAACTCGGTACCCGGTGAGGCATAACCATAGGCAGGGGCGTAATCACGATCGAACAAGTTATCTATACGCCCCCCCAAGGTAAATTGCTGAGTCACCTCGTAACTGGCGGCCAGGTTTAACAATGTATACGCTCCGAGCTCTACCCGTTGGTTTGTCGCCCAGTTATTGTCATAGCGCTTGCCGACATAGAGCAGCTCAGTCGTCAGTGTCGTGGCATCGAATCGGGTATCTGCGATCCAGCTACCCTTATGCTCGGCTCTGCGCAGCAACTGCAAATCCTGATTACCCTTGTCTTTGGCTCTGGTGTAGTCGTAACTCAAACGATGATGCACGGGCCCGGTATCGATACCGATTTCCGTTTCCACCCCTTTGATATCCGCCGTGGTATTTTTGGGATTGCATGTGTAGCTCATGCTGGTCAGGCAATAAATCAGATTATCGATGCGGTTGCGATACAGATTTACAGACCAGTCCCAGGCCGAATAGCGACCTGACAGACCCAGCTCCAGGTTTTTGCTCTCTTCCGGCTTGAGTGTCGGATTCTCAGACCCGGGATAATAGAGCTGGTTGAAGGTGGGCGCTTTGAAGCCAGTACCGTAGCTCAGCCGGACATTATGGTTTTCATCGATATCCAGCCCGCTGGCCGCAGACCAGGTGTTGTGACGGCCATATTGCTGGTTGTCATCGGTACGACCTGACAACTCCCACAGCAGCGCCTGCCAACGGTAGCTCCCCACGGCAAACAGACCGGTATTGTCGCGATCAGGTGCGCTGAAGGTTTTGCCATAGCTGCGGGAGTCTGATTTCATCTCCTCACGCTGCCAATCTGCGCCACCGGTCAGATTCATCCCTTCGATGCCGCTCCAACTGTTAATCCAGGAGAAGCGGGTTAAACCTGTATGAATAGGCTCACCGCTAGCCTCTCCTTTAGCCTCCTGCCAAGTCTTCAGCTTGTTCTCACCGTAACTGGCTTCAAGTCGACTGCTCAGATCCTTACCCTGGAACTTGAGACCACCATCATATTGGAAAGCCTGTACCCGACTCTGGTCCGTGCTGCCATCTGTGTCGGTGAGATTGTCATAGCCCTGAGCATTGAAGTCCGCACTCCAAGCATCATTAAAAGCGTGGTTCAAACCAATTTGGCCATTACGGCTGGCAAAACCATCCCGATCCGGCTGTTTGGTATTTGCTACGACATCAAAACCATCGGTACGCTCGTAGCCGATCAGCATGTTCATATCGGTTTTTTGACCCAATGACTGAACCGTTCTGAGCTCGCCTTGGCCATAACCATTGCTGCCAGCACCGCCCTTCAGGTGTGTCTCGCTGCCATTTTTGGCGGATGTTTTGGTGATGAGGTTGATAACGCCGCCAATGGCATCAGAACCATACACAGCCGCGCGTGGGCCACGGATATACTCGATTCGCTCGATATTGCCGAGCGGGATTTGGCTGAGATCAGGCGTACCCGCCACCATGGCTGCAATCGGACGACCATTCATCAAAACCAGCGAGTGGTTGGAGTTGGTTCCACGGATAAACAGGCTGCTGATGTGACCCCGGCCTCCCAGTGTCGCCATCTGCACACCGGGCAGGGTTTTCAGCAGATCGGGCAAACTCTGAACCTGACGAGATTCGATCTCGGCGCGATCGATCACCACAACGGGCGCCAGCACCGAGCTGACCGGTTGTTCCACGCGGTTGGCCGTAATGACCAGAGTTGGATTGATGGGGATGGTTGTTTGGGCAAATGCCGCCGTCGGCAACAGGGCAGCCGCCAGAAATTTCTTCGACATGAGAGATCCTTAAGTTCGCGTAAGTATCTACTTCGTGGCCGGTTTCTCTCGGCCCGAAATACGAACTCTGGCAGGTCTTCGGGCTCGGGGGCTGATAGCCTACGGCGACGGCTTCCCGCCTGACGGCAGTGCCCTGATGTCGCTTCGTTCCCCCTTACCGCTGCGCGCCAGCTCCGGATTCTCACCGGATTCCCTATTAAGCATGATGCGCCAAAGCGGGAGGATTATAGGCAGAGCAAGGCTGGATGTATAGCCATCCAGATTTCTATTTGTTGCCCACCAGCGCCGCCAGCCGCTGCTGGGCCCCCTCCATCACCGCCTGCACCCCGGGATGAGAGAGATGGCGCCCTGCCGACACCAGATAGTAAGAGAGGGTGACGTCGGTGAGGGTCGCAATCCGCTCCACTCCGTAGAGGCGGCCAATCTCGTCGGCCATCGCCAGCGGCGCCGGGAAGATCCCCATCCCCGCCTTGCCGAACGACTTCATCAGGGTGGAGTCATCAAACTGCCCCACCAGATGGGGATGAATGCCCTGCTGGCGATACCACTCCAGCAGCCGATCGTGGGTGGCAGACTTCTCTCCGGGGATCAGCAGCGGCAACCCCTCCAGTGAGGCGGGAAAGCCGTCCCGCGCCCGCGCCGCCAGCTCCTGGCTGGCAAACAGCGCCAGCGGGCTGCGCCCCAGCTCGTGGTTATAACCGCGCACGCCGCTGTCGGGAGGGAGCGGGCGATCGATCAGCACCATATCCAGCTTGTGGCGGGCCAGCTCGCTGAACAGCTGCTCGGCCCGCTCCTCGTGACACACCAACCGCAGCGGCGTCGCCAGCGCCATGGCGGGAGCCAGCAGCTCGAACGCCAGGGTGCGGGGAACCGAATCGGCGATCCCCACCTGCATGGTCAGCTCCTGACTGGCGTGGCGCAGGGTGTGCTCCAGCTCGGCGCCGAGCGAGAAAATAGCCCCCGCCTGCTCCTGCGCCTGCCGTCCCGCAGCAGTCAGCACCAGACGTCGCCCCACCCGGTTGAACAGTGCCACCCCGAGGGACTGCTCCAGCTCGGCGACCTGACCGCTGATGGTCTGCGGCGTGAGATGCAGCTGTTCGGCGGCCTGCGTCACGCTGCCGCAGCGCGCCACATGCCAGAAGTAGTAGAGCTGTTTGTAGTTGAGCATGCCGTTCCCTATCAGTTTTTTCCGAACAACCATCAGCGAGAATCTGATTTTATCGAAACATTGCGGGCTCTAGCATGCAACCATTATCTGAACTGCCCTGCGAGCCATCATGCTGGACGTCGTTGTTCTCTTCTTTCTGTTTGGTCTGCTGGCCGGTCTGGTGCGCTCCGAGCTCAAGCTGCCGCCCGCCCTCTACGACACTCTCTCCCTCTTTTTGCTGCTGGCCATCGGCCTCAAGGGCGGCGTCGGTCTGGCCCAGCAATCCCTGCAACCTCTGCTGCCACAACTGACGCTGGTGATCCTGCTCGGCGTGGTGCAGACCCTGCTCGGCTTTGCCGTACTGCGCCTCAAGATGAACCGGGTCGATGCCGCCGCCACCGCCGCCCACTACGGCTCGGTCAGCGTCGCCACCTTTGCGGTCGGGGTGAACTGGCTCACCGAACGGGGCATCAGCTTTGAATCCCAGCTCTCCATCTTTCTCGCGGTGATGGAGATCCCGGCAATTCTGGTGGGCATAGTGCTCGCCCGCGGCATCAGTCGCGAGACCCGCTGGCGCATGCTGGCCCACGAGACCTTCCTCGGCAAAGGGGTAACCCTGCTGCTGGGCGGCATGGCCATCGGCTATCTGGCCGGGCCGGACGGGATTGCCCCGCTCAAACCGCTGTTTGTCGACCTGTTCAAAGGGGCGCTGGCGCTGTTCCTGCTGGAGATGGGCCTCATCGTCGCCCGCCAGTGTCAGGATCTGCGCCGCCATGGTCTGTTCCTGCTCGGCTTCGCCCTGTTGATGCCGCTCGCCTCGGCTGGACTGGGATTGGCAGCTGGCCAGCTGATGGGGCTCTCCCTCGGCGGCCTGACCCTGCTGGCCACCCTGGCGGCCAGCGCCTCCTATATTGCCGTGCCGGCCACCATGCGCATCGCCGTGCCCCAGGCCAACCCGGGGTTGTCACTCAGCGCCGTGCTGGGGGTCACCTTTCCGTTCAACATCATGCTGGGGATCCCGCTCTACCACAGCTGGGCCCGCCACTTCACGGAGTAGCCACATGCAGACCGAGACCCGCACCCTGCTGACCGTCATCACGGAAGCCAATCTGGAGCCTACCCTGCTGCGCACCCTCACCCGCGAGGGGCTGCGCGGCTACACCATCACAGATGCCCGTGGCCGGGGGGATCATGGCGAGCGCAACGCCAGCTGGAGCGAGAGCGGCAACATCCGGCTGGAGGCCATCTGCAGCCGGGAGCAGGCGGAGCGGCTGCTGGCCCATCTGCAGAGTCGTTACTACCCCGATTACGCCATGATCGCCTTTCTGCAACCGGTCGAAATCGTGCGACCCGAGAAATTCTGAGCCGGCTTGCCGGCTCTTTTTGTTCACCAAAAGCAAACGTTTAACAGCAAGGATTCAGAGAAAATGAACACCCCTCCCCTGATCGGCCTGGTAATGGGCTCCGACTCCGACTGGCCAGTGCTGCAGGCTGCCGCCCGCATCCTCAAGGAGCACGGCGTGCCCTACGAGGCGCAGGTGGTCTCGGCCCATCGCACCCCGGATCTGCTGTTCGAGTATGCCGCCACTGCCCGCGAGCGCGGCCTGCGCGCCATCATCGCCGGAGCCGGTGGCGCCGCTCACCTGCCGGGTATGGTCGCCGCCAAGACCACATTGCCGGTGCTGGGGGTGCCCATCCCCTCCCGCCATCTCAAGGGAATGGACTCCCTGCTCTCCATCGTGCAGATGCCCAAAGGGGTACCGGTCGCCACCTTCGCCATCGGCGAGGCGGGGGCTGCCAACGCAGCCCTGTTTGTCGTCTCTCTGCTCTCCGTTGCACAAGACGGCGACGCCCCCCGCTACTGGCAGCAGCTCGACGACTTCCGCACCCGCGAGCGAGATCGGGTGCTGGCACTGCAACTGGAGGAGCCGACATGATCCTGCCACCCGCCACCCTCGGCATGCTGGGGGGCGGCCAGCTCGGCCGCTACTTCGTGATGGCCGCCCATCGCCTCGGCTACAAGGTAGTGGTACTGGATCCCGATCCCGCCAGCATCGCCGGTGCCGCCGCAGATCACCATATTGTCGCCCCCTATGACGACCCGACCGCCCTGCACGATCTGGCCAGCCGCTGCGAGGCCATCAGCTGCGAGTTCGAGAACGTGCCGGCCACCGCCCTCGCGCTGCTCGAAAAACAAAAGCCGGTGCGTCCGACCGCCAGCGCGGTGCGGGTCTGTCAGGATCGCCGCGAGGAGAAAGCCTTTCTGCGCGGTGCTGACATCCCGGTCGCCCCCTATCTGGCGCTACTGCCGGAAGAGCCCATCCCCACACAGGCCAGCGAAATCCTCCCCGCCATTCTCAAAACGGCCCGCGAAGGGTACGACGGCAAGGGGCAGTGGCAAGTGAACAATCTGGATGAGCTGGCGACGGCGCTGGCAGCCAGTGCTGTGCCCTGCGTGCTGGAAAAACGGCTGGCGCTGGAGGGGGAGTTTGCCCTGACCCTGGCCCGCAGCCCGAGCGGCGCCATCAGCGCCCTGCCACTGGTGCAGAACTGGCACAGCGGCGGCATTCTCGACCAGACTCGCTCCCCAGCCAATATGCCGGCGCTGGAGCGCGAGGCCAAAGGGATCGCCGAGCACATCATCGCGGCCCTCGATTACGTGGGGGTGCTGACGGTGGAGTTCTTTCTGGTGGAAGGCCGACTGCTGGTCAACGAGCTGGCGCCCCGCCCCCATAACTCGGGTCACCCCAGCCTCGACAACGCCGCATGCAGCCAGTTCGAGTTGCAGGTGCGCGCCCTGTGCGATCTGCCGCTGCCGGAGCAGATTGCCGTGCGCCCCGCCCTGTTAATCAACCTGCTGGGGGATCTCTGGCAAAACGGCACCCCCGACTGGGCTGCGCTGCTGGCGCTGCCCGGCCTGCATCTGCACCTCTATGGCAAGGGCGAACCCCGCCCCGGCCGCAAGATGGGCCATATCACAGTAACCGGTGACGGCTGGCCAATGGTGGAAGAGACCTGCCGTCAGGCCCGCCAGCAGCTGGGGCTAGCGCCACGCTGAGCGACCATCGGAAATGCAAAGACCCGGGCATGGCCCGGGTCTCTGTTGTTGCTTGCTGTGGCAGAGAGGTTTAATCAGGCCCGTTCGGTGGTCAGCGCCACGGGAGCCGGCAGACGGATGGTGAGGGAGAGCACCAGCGCCACCACCAGCAACACCAGGATCAGGTGGAAGGTCGCCATAAAGCCGCCAAACAGGGAGGCTACGATAGAGCCGATGATGCTGCCCAGACCAAAGCCCAGATAGATGACACCGTAGTTCTTGGTCAGGTTGTTGAGACCGAAGAAGTCGCTCACCAGCGAGGGGTAGACGGTGATGGTGCCACCAAAGCTGAAGGCCACACAGGCAACCGCCACGAAGAACAGATTGGCATTGAGCGGCACGAACAGCAGCAGCGCCATGCCCGCCAGGGTAATCAGCTGGGCAATGGTGATAACCCGGATGCGGGACATCTTGTCGGAGAGGATACCCAGCACCAGACGGCCACCCAGGTTGGCCATGGCGATGATGGCGACGGCATTGGCGGCGACCACGGCCGGCAGACCCACCATCTTCTCGCCGATATCCTTGGCCACGCCGATGACGTAGAGGCCGCTCATGCAGGCGGTGAGGAACATCAGCGCCAGCATCCAGTACTGCGGCTTGCGCATCGCCTCGGCCAGGGTGAAGTCACGGCTCTCGCTCTGCTGCACGGAGGCGGCCTGCTTGGGCGCATCCTTCATCAGCATGCCGCCCACCAGCACCATGGACATCGCAATCAAGCCCCACAGCTGGAAGGTGGTCTCAAGGCCGGAGCTGGAGAGCAGCAGCAGGTTGATGTATTTGAAACCGAGACTGCCGAGACCATAGGCACCGATGGAGCAGGCGGAGATCAGCCCCTTGCGCTCCGGGAACCACTTCACGCAGTTGGAGAGGGTCATCAGGTAGCCGGTACCGTCGGCAAAACCGACCAGAATGCCGGCGCAGAGGTAGAGCATCGCCAGATTGCTGGCATGGGCGGTGAGGAAGAAGCCGATGCCGAGCAGCACGCCGGCGCCCAGGGTCACGTTGCGCACCCCGAACCGCTCCTGCAGCTTGCCCGCCATGGAGGAGGCGACTGCCAGCGAGAGGCTGAGCAGGCCGAAAGCGAAAGCGACCTGACTCACCGGCTCGTCCAGCTTGTCGGAGAGCTGGGCGTTGAACAGGCTCCAGGTGTAGACAGAACCCAGTGCGAACTGGGTGATGATGGTACCGATCAGTGTCAGGTACCGGGTGCGATTCATCTCTTTGGTCATGATGCGTCTCGGTCGATGGCCTTAAGGAAATTGAGGCCACTATAGGCAAGACGCAGCTCGCGCCGATCGATTAAGGCATGAAATGCAGATCGGCGGGAATGAATGACAATCAGAGCCGCATCAGCTGACGGAACGCCTTGATGTTGCTGCGACTGACCGGCACCTCGAACGGCAGATCATGGAGCCGGATGAGATAGGTGCTGTTAAACCAGGGGACGATTTCACGGATCTTGTTGATGTTGACGCAGTAGGAGCGGTGGCAACGGAAGAACCCCTCGGCAGGCAGCCGGCTGACAAACTCGCTGATGGTCATGGTCATCACGTAGCGGTCATCGCGGGTGTAGACATAGGTGAGCTTCTCGTCGGCTTCCGCGTAATAGATCTGCTCGCAGGGGGTGACGATGATGCGCTCCCCCTTCACCAGATTGACGGTGCGATTCTGCGCTGCCCCCGGCTCGCTCCCCTGCCCCGCCTGCGACTTGCCTGCCTGCTCCAGCTTTTGCAGCAGGCTGATGAGGCGCGGCTCGTTGTAGGGTTTGAGGATGTAATCGAACGCCTCCAGCTCGAACGCCTCCACCGCAAACTCCTTGTAGGCGGTGACGAAGACGATGTGGGGCGGGTGGCTCGACTTGTGCAGGTTCTTGGCCAGCAGCAGACCGTCGATGGAGGGGATCTGGATATCCAGAAACACCACGTCCACCTCGTGATCCTGCAGGTATTTGAACGCCTCCAGCCCATCCTCAAAGCTCGCCACTATCTCGATCTGGCTGTGCTGATTCACCAGATAGATGAGCTCCTCGCGAGCCAGATACTCGTCTTCCACAATGATCGCTTTCAGCATGACAACACCTCTCGCGGCACACACTTATCCTCAACCATGATGGCTCTCAGCATGGCATCGACTCCTGATCCGGCAGATAGAAACTCACCTCGGTACCCGGCTCCAGCCGCTTGAGGTGCAGGCCGTCGCCATAGAGCAGCTTGACCCGCTGATGCACGTTCATCAGGCCGATGCTGCGGCTCTCCACCCGCCCGGCGGCCACCCCGTCGATCACCTCCTGACTGATGCCGTAACCGGTGTCCCGCACCGCCACCCGGATGCCGCCCGCCAGCTGTTTCACCTCGATGGTGACCCGGCCCGGCGCACTGCGGGGCTGGATTCCGTGCAGGATGGCGTTTTCCACCAGCGGCTGCAACAGCAGGCTCGGCACCTCGATATGCACATCATCCACATCAAACACCACCTCCAGCTTGTCGCCAAAGCGGGCCTGCTCGATGGCCACGTAATCGCGCACCTGCTGCAACTCCTCCTTGATGTCGATGAGGGTGTCACCCTTGTTGAGGTTGTAGCGCAGGTAATCTGCCAGATTGGCGATCAGCTGGCGCGCCTGCTGGGGCCGGATGCGGATCAGCGACGAGATGGCGTTGAGGGCATTGAACAGGAAGTGCGGGTTGATCTTGCTCTGCAGCGCGGTGAACTCTGCCTTGCGGGTCATCTCTTTCAACTGCTCGATGCGCGACACCTCCATCTGGGTGGAGATGAGCTGGGAGAGGCCAACCGCCATCTCCCGCAGCGAACTGGTGATGCTGTGGGTGCGGCGGTAGTAGATCTTGAGGGTGCCGCTCACCGAGCCGTTTTCCCGCAGCGGAATAATGATGACCGAGTGGAAGTCGGCCAGATGGTACTGGCGCAGATCGTTGTTGATGATGATCTGGTCGAGCAGCACCGCCTGCTGGGTCATGCCGCTGATGGCGTGGTGCTCCTCCAGCTCATAGTAATCCTTGCCCACCCCGACATAAGCCAGCACGTCACGGGTGTCGGTAATGGCCACCGCGTCGGCACTGATCTCGCTGCGAATGATGGCGCAGACCTGACTCAGGGAGTGGCGGTCGATGTTCTGGAAGAAGGGCAGCGTCTTGTTGGCGATATCCAGCGCCAGCTTGGCCTGCTTGGCGGCAATCAGCTCCTTTTCGTCATCCAGATCCTGCACCAGCTTGATGATGAGACCGATGCAGAGCGCCCCGGCAATCATCGGGTAAGCGATATGGCTGACGATCTCGACGCCCACCTCGTGCGGCTCGGTCAGCAGCCAGATCAGCAGCATGGTGAGCCCTTCACACAGCATTCCCGCCAGAATACCGTAGAGCCAGAGCCGCGACTTGCGGCAGCGCAGGTGCAGCCAGGTAGCGAGCAGGCCGGCGATGATGCTGGCGATGAGACACGGGATCGAGGTGTGGCCATCCATGTCGATGAGATAGCGGTGCAGACCGGAGATAACCCCGGCCGGAATGCCGACCCAGGGGCCAAACAGAATGCCGCCGGAGATAATGGCGATGATCCGCACGTTGACCAACGCCCCCTCCACCGGAATGCCGGTGTAGGTACTGAACACAGCAAACAGACAGAAGATGGTGGCAACCAGCACCCGCTCCGCCGGTGTGTGATCCTGTTTCTGGAACAGCCGCTGGAACGGCCGGGTGCGGGTCAGGAAGAAGAGGGTCATCAGCATCAGCGCCGCCCGTTCGAACACCGCCAGCAGCATCATCTGATTTTCAAGCATCCAGACCCCCTCTTGTCACTCGTTCAACTCGCAATCATCACCAAAAACCGGGGCCGGATAAACCAGCCCCAGCGACATCAACAATATTGGCCGGCCACCCAGCCGGAGGACCAGGCCCACTGGAAGTTGTAGCCACCTAGCCAGCCAGTCACATCCACCACTTCGCCGATGAAGTAGAGGCCGGGCACCTTGCGCGCCTCCATGGTCTTGGAGGAGAGCTCGTTGGTATCGACGCCACCCAGGGTCACTTCGGCGGTGCGATACCCCTCGGTGCCGTTGGGCAGGATCTGCCAGTCACCCAGCAGGTTGGCGATCGCTTCAAGTTCCCGCTCGTTGTACTGGCGCATCGGCTTGCTGACCAGCTGACCCAACTCCACCAGCTTGTCGACGAAGCGCTTGGGCAGCTCGCGCCCCAGCACGGTTTTCAGCTCCTGCGCCGGATGAGCCTGCGCCCATTCACGCAGGGCAGCCGGAATATCCAGCTCCGGCAGCAGGTTGATGTGGATCTTCTCGCCGGCGTGCCAGTAGGAGGAGATCTGCAGGATGACGGGGCCGGAGAGGCCGCGATGGGTGAACAGCATCGCCTCCTTGAAGCGGGTGCCATCCTCGGCGGTCACCGCCACCGGCAGGCTGATACCCGCCAGATCGGCGAAGGCCTCTTTCTCTGCCTGATGGAGAGTAAAGGGCACCAGACCGGCGCGGGTCGGAATGACCTTGAGGCCAAACTGCTCCGCCAGCTTGAAGCCGTATGGGGTCGCCCCCAGCTTGGGCATGGAGAGGCCGCCGGTGGCGATGACCAGCGAGTGACAGCCGATCTCCCCCTTGCTGGTCGTCAGCACGAAGCACTCGTCCTGCTTGCTGACGGTGAGGATCTCGGTCTGGAACTGCAGGGTCACCCCGGCCCAGTCGCACTCGGTAAGCAGCGCATCGACGATCTCCTTGGCGCTCTCGAGACAGAACAGTTGCCCCAGGGTGCGCTCGTGATAGTTGACCCCGTGGCGATCCACCAGATCGATGAAGTCCTGCTGGGTGTAGCGAGCCAGCGCCGACTTGCTGAAGTGGGGATTCTCCGACAGGTAGGCGTGAGCGCCAGCCTGATGGTTGGTGAAGTTGCAGCGACCACCGCCACTGATGAGGATCTTGCGGCCCGGTTTCTTGGCATTGTCGAGCACCAGCACCGAGCGGCCCCGATAGCCTGCCTGCGCCGCACACATCAATCCGGCCGCACCGGCCCCGATCACCACCACATCGACCTGCTTCATCATCACTCACTTATCAAAATAGAAACGGCACCTGGCCAGAACCGAGATTGCCTCTGGCGGAACACAACCATAGTGGCTGCCCAGCAGAATAAACAACGGCCCTTAAAAGGGCCGTTATTGTACTGGCTGAACACTAAGTGTCCACGACTATCAGGCGTTGCTGTCCATGATGCTGGCCGGGGCGCCCTTGGCCAGTTCGGCCAGCTCCTTGTCGATGAAGTAGAGGCCTTTGCCATCTTCACCCACCAGACCGAGACGGTCGACGATGCTCTTGAACAGCTTCTCCTCTTCATGCTGCTCGGCCACATACCACTGCAGGAAGTTGAAAGTGGAGTAGTCCTGAGTAGTAAAGGCTACGTGGGCCAGACCATTGATGCACTTGGTGATGTGGTACTCGTGCTCCAGGGTGGTACGGAACACGTCGCCCAGTGACTTGAACTCGTGGGGAGGGGCATCGATGGCGCCCAGCTTGGGCATGGCTCCGGTCTCGCTCACATAGGTGAACAGGCGCTCCATATGCTGGCGCTCCTCGACGGCGTGCTGGCGCAGGAAGGTGGCAGCCCCCTCGAAACCCTTGTCTTCACACCAGGCGCTCATCTGCAGATAGAGATTGGAGGAGTAGAACTCCAGGTTAATCTGCTCGTTCAACTTCTCGATCATGGCTTTGGCCAACATCTTGTTTCTCCTCAGTGATTTGGTATCGATTGTCGCCACACTCCGGCCATGAATCAACCCGCCAGAGAGAGGGGGATCCCGTTCCTGCCAACTCAGGGTGTCAGCTCGCCAAGGGAGGCGACATCCACCGGCGCACCATAATCGACGCCCGGCAACTCGAAGCCGTTGAGCTGCATGAAATCCTGCCGCAGCCCGGCAAAATCCCCCAGCCCGTGGAAGTTGTCCGGCGTCACCTTGGGCCAGAGCGCCGAAACGGCGGCCTGAATGGCCGGGTCAAGCTCGTGGTCATCCATCCGGATCAACCTGTTGCCATCGGCCACCACCCCATTGGGCCCGTACATCTTGGCGGCGAACAGTCGCTGCATCTGCTCGATACAACCTTCGTGTACACCGCGCTCCTTCATCACCCCCATCAGCAGGCCGAGATAAACCGGCAGCACAGGAATATAGGCGCTCGCCTTGGTCACCAGCGCCTTGCAGACCGATACCCAAGCGTGACCGCCAATCTCGGCCAGCTGCAGGTTGATGGTCTCGGCGGTAGCGTGCAGATGCTCCTTGGCATAACCGATGGTGCCATCGCGATAGAGGGGATAGGTGGATTCCGGGCCGATATAGGAGTAGGCGACGGTTTGTGCACCAGCGGCCAGACAGTCGGCCTGCTGCAACGCCTGCATCCAGAGCTGCCAATCCTCGCCACCCATCACGGTGACGGTATCGCGGATCTCCTCAGGCGTGGCGGGCGCTAACGACTGCAGCACCAGCGTATCGCGCTCCAGATCCAGCCCCCAGCCGCTGAATGGCTGGCCGGTGGTCTTGAGCACAGAACGCACTTGCGTGCCATCGGGCAGCACCCGAATGCCGCTCGCGAGCGAATAGATCACCAGATCCACCTGCCCCAGCTGCTGGCGGATGGTGTCGATGGCCTGCTGGCGCATGCCGTCGGAGAAGGCATCACCAATCAGGTTGATGGCGATACGCCCCTCCTGCTCCGCCTCCTTGCGAAACCAGATGTTGTTGTACCAACCGGCACTGCCAAGCCCCTTGTCGGAGGGGCCCCGCTCGAACGAGATGCCGATGGTGTCGGCACCGGCACCGAAGGCGAGCGCAATGCGCGACGCCAGCCCGAACCCGGAGGAGGCCCCCAGCACCAGCACCCGCTTGGGCCCGTTGAACGGACCAGCGGCCTTGATGCGTTCGATCTGCTGTTGCACGGCGGCGCGGCAGCCGATGGGGTGACAGTTGCGGGCTACACAGCCCTGGATCTGCGGATGAATGATCATGGGAAGGCCTCCAAAGAAACTGGCTACAGCATAACCAAATCGAAGGAGATTAACTTGATGCCGGATCGCTATCAGTCAGAAAAGCGGCAAGAAATGAGGCAGAAAAACAAAAGGGAGCACGTGGCTCCCCAAAGCGGTATTCAGATGCTTTTTGTTGTTTTGTGTTCATTGCGAAGCACGGGCACATCCTATGCCTCTCACCGGCTGCGGGCAATAGAGTGGGTGTGACCTAGCTCAAACTCCTGTTTAATTTACGAGCAAAAAGTGATTATTAATTGAGTCAATTGCAACCGTCAGCTGGAAATTAAACTCGTTCAAATCCCTAAACTGTGCCCAAGGCACCATTTTAGTTTCAGCAGAGATTGGTATAGTGAGTGAAGGATCGGTAAGGAGACATCCCATGAGTGGTACAACCTATTACAAGCATATTCTGGCCGCGATCGACTTGTCGGAGGATAACCGCAAGGTGATCGACAAGGCGGTGGACAGAGCCCGTTCCAACGGCGCCAAGCTGTCGGTTATCCATGTCGATGTGGACCTCAAGGATCTCTACACCGAGATGATCGATATCGACATCGACAACGTGCAGGATCAGGTAATCGCCGAAGCGAAAGAGAAGCTGGAGGCCTTCCTCGCCTCGGTGGACTACCCCATCGAGAAGAAGCTGGTCATCTGCGGCGATCTGAGCGAGCGGGTCAATCAGGCGGTCAAGGAGTACGAGATCGATCTGCTGGTATGCGGCCATCGCCAGAGCTTCTGGAGCCTGCTCACCTCGAGTGCGCGCCAGCTGATGAATACCGTGCCCTGCGATCTGCTGGTCGTTCCCTTGCAGAAGTGATCAAACAGGCGTAGTGTGATTTGCCATGAATATGACCTCATTCAATCACAACTACTGGTGGTGCTGCTCTTAAACAGGCGGCACCGCGTTTCTATTGTAAATTTCCCAAAGAAAACACCGTGACCGCCGAGAGGCGGTCAACTGTTTTTATCCCTTTGTCGCCTCCCGGCTCACCCAACTGGAGAGAGTGACATGCACAACCCCGTTATCCTGACTGGCGATCGTCCCACCGGCAAACTGCACATCGGCCACTATGTCGGTTCCCTGCGCCAGCGCGTCGAAGCCCAGCACCACTACCGTCAATTCGTGATGATCGCCGATCTGCAGGCGCTGACCGACAACGGCCACAACCCGGCCAAGGTGACCGACAACGTGCTGGAGGTAATGGCCGACTATCTGGCGGTCGGCCTCGACCCGGCCAAGACCACCTTCTGTCTGCAGAGCGCCCTGCCCGCCCTCGCCGAGCTCACCTGCTACTACCTCAATCTGGTCAGCGTCGCCCGGCTGGAGCGCAACCCCACCGTCAAGGCGGAGATCCAGCAAAAAGGGTTCGAACGCACCCTGCCGGCCGGTTTTCTGGTCTATCCGGTGAGTCAGGCCGCCGACATCACCGCCTTTCGCGCCAGCCATGTGCCGGTCGGGGAAGATCAGCTGCCGATGCTGGAGCAGACCAACGAGATCGTCCGCCGCTTCAATTCTCTGGTGGGCAAAGAGGTGCTGACCGAGTGCCAACCGATCCTGAGCGACACCGGCCGCCTGCCCGGCATCGACGGCAAGGCCAAGATGTCCAAGTCTCTCGGCAACACCATAGAGCTCGGCATGTCGGCGGAAGAGGTCAAACAGGCGGTGTTCGCCATGTATACCGACCCCAACCACCTCAAGGTGAGCGATCCGGGTCAGGTGGAGGGGAATACGGTGTTCGCCTATCTCGATGCCTTCCATCCGGACAAGGAGCTGGTCGCCGAGATGAAGGCGCACTACCGGCGCGGTGGACTGGGGGACATGCGCTGCAAACAGGTACTGAACGACTGCCTGCAGACCCTGCTCGCCCCGATGCGGGAGCGCCGGGCCGCGGCCATCGCCGACAAGAAGATGCTGCTGGAACTGCTCTATCAGGGCACCGAGCAGGCCCGCATCATCACCGATGAGGTCTTGGCTGAAGTGAAAAGCGCCATGGGGCTCGACTACTTCGCCAGCATCCGCTGAGTCGACGTACCGAGCGCATCGGCGCCGTAGAGGTCGTACACCAGCTGATGCAGCAGGCTCTTGAACCAGCTGATCGCCTCGTCATGGGCGGTCAGCGGGTGGCCCGCCATCAGATAGACGATGGGGATCTCCGGATCCAGCTGATGCATCCGCAGCGGGTAGTAGCGGCAGAAGTGGCGCCCGATCATCTCGGGCACCACCACCAGATAGCGGCCGGTCGCCATCAGCGGCGGCACCGCCATAAAGCTCGGTAACCTGACCCCCAACTCCCGCTCCACCCCGAAGCGGGCCAGCCAGAGCTCCACCATCGCCTGGCTGTGGCCCCAGCTGGAGGTGTGGATATGAGGGCGGCTCACCAGCTCGACCGGAGTCAACAGATCGGGCAGCTCGCTGCCAAGGGGCGACAGGCAGACCAGCGGATTGCTGAACCACTCCTCGCGCCAGAGACGAGGCGAGAGGTGGTTGGCACCGGCAAAACCGATCACCAGATCCAGCTCCCCCTTCTCCAACTCCCGTTCGTAGTCGCTGTCGGCCAGCTCGCACACCTCCAGCCGGCAGTGGGGCGCTGCGCGGAACAAGCGATCCACCAGCAGCGGCACCAGCCCGTGCTCTACCGAACCCGGGGTGGCGATGCGGAAAATCCGCCGCGCGCTGGCTGGTTCGAATCCCTTGGCCTGACGCAGTCCCTGCTCCAGCATCGCCAGTGCCTGCCGCACCGGCCCGGCCAGCGCCTTGGCGCGCTCGGTCGGCATCATCTCCCGTCGGCTCATCACGAACAGAGGGTCATCCAGCGCGATCCGCAACCGACCCAGCGCATGGCTGACGGTGGATTGGGAGAGATGCAGCCGCTCGGCGGCGCGGGTGACATTGCGCTCCTGCATCAGCATGTCGAATACGGCGAGCAGGTTGAGGTCGAGGCGGGAGAGAGAGCTATCCATCGATATTAGCCATAGTTGAATGCCGACAATTCATTTTTACCATAGTAACAGATTACCTAGAATGCGCAGGCTTAATACATCGGAGATTAAAATGCGTAGCTATCTGTTATTGCTGGCCATCGGCCTGCTGTGGGGTTCCCAGTTCATTTTCATGCACCAGGCCGTTGCCGAGCTGCCCCCCATTCTGGTGGCTGCGGGTCGTGCCCTGTGCGGCAGTCTGACCCTGGGTCTGCTCTGCCTGTTCATGCGCCTCAAGAGTGAAAACACCCCGTGGCGGACCTACATGCTGATCGCCTTGCTGGATGCCACCATCCCCTTCATCATGGTCGCCTGGGGCCAGCAGTATGTGGATAGCGCCATCGCTGCCGTGGTCATGGGTTGTATCCCGTTTGTGACCATTCTGGCTGCACCGCTGTTTATTTCTGGTGAAAGAATCACCAAAACCGGTCTGCTCTCCGTGATCATCGGCTTTGCCGGTGTGCTCACCCTGTTCTGGCCGAAACTCTCCCAGGGCATGAACGCCGGTCTGCTCGGTGCCATGGCCATACTGCTGGGTGCCAGCTGCTTCGCCATCGGTCTGCTGATGATCAAGCGCTTCGCCAAGGACCATCCGGTCGTGGTCGCCCGCAATATCCTGATCTCCTCGGCCACCCAGTTGCTGCTGGTCGCCCCCTTCATGGTTGACCTCGGCAGCCTGACCCTGCCGAGCAGCCAGGCCCTGAGCGCCATTACCGTGCTGGGTACCCTCTGTACCGGTCTGGTCTACTTCCTCTACATGGCGCTGATCCAGAAGGCCGGCCCGACGTTCGCCTCCTTCAGCAACTATCTGGTGCCGCTGTTCGGCGTGATGCTGGGCGCCCTGTTCCTTGGCGAGCAGATCCACCCCACCACCGGCGTGGCACTGGCCCTGATCCTCGGCTCGGTCGCCATGAACCAGTGGGCCCAGCAGCGTCGTGTACAGCGTGAGGCAACCCTATGTCAGGCATCTTGACCACCCTGTGCGGCGGTCTGGTCCTGATTGCCGGCTGGCAGTATCGCCAGCGACTGGCGGGCATGCTGGGGTTGTTGATGGTACTACTGCCCTGGTTCTTCGATAGCAAGCTGCAAGCCATGCTGAGCTATGCCCTGAGTGCCTGAATCGCTTTTCTGAGTGTGTGAAGAGAGTACATCTCTCCTGTTTTTTGGGACTGTTTTAAAAAACCTCCGATTTGTCCCCCGCTACCGGCGCTCTGCGCCGGTTTTTTTATGCTCGCTTGCCGCTACTCACATCCGGTAGCGGTAGTCGATCCGCTCGTTCTTGCGCGGGCCGGTGATTTGCCAGCTCAGCAGAAAACCGCCGTCAATCTCGGTCAGCTCGGCGCGGTAGTGATCCGCCCCGCACAGATGGGGCTCGGCGGTCAGCCAGCGGCCATCCCCTTGTGGCAGCAGCTCGAACAGTTCGACCGGCGCTTCATAACGCAAGTGAGAAAGGCGGATCCCCCGCTCGCTACGTTGCCACCAGAAACGGTTGTGCATGGTGAGCACCCGACCATGGGGAGTGGTGTAGCGCCCCTGCTCGCTGAAGAGCCAGCCACCCTGATGATCGGTCACCGCCACAACCCCTTCGCCGCGACCATTCCAGTCGGTCGCCGACCCCTCGCCATTGCTGGCGGTGAAGCCAAATGCTCCGACCTGTGGCAATCGTGCCCATAAACGCTGGATTGCCGCTTCCATCTCGGCCATCATAGCCCCCTCAAAAATTGACAACTGATGACAAATCAACCACATGAACTACTTGATAGGGGTCACCCTGCTCTGGTCATTCTCCTTCAGCCTGATCGGGGTCTACCTCGCCGGTCAGGTGGATGCCTACTTTTCGGTGCTGACCCGCATCGCCCTCGCCACCTTGGTGTTTCTGCCCTTCCTGCGCCGCCGCTGGCTGCGACCCGCTCTGGTGGCCAAACTCATGGCGCTGGGCGCCATCCAGCTCGGCATTATGTATCTCTTCTACTACCACTCCTTTCTGCTGCTGACGGTACCGGAAGTGCTGGTCTTTACCATCTTCACCCCCATCTACGTCACCCTGCTCCACGACCTGCTTGAGCGGCGCTTCAACCTCGCCTATCTGTGGGGAGCCCTGCTGGCCGTCGCCGGTGCAGCCGTGATCCGCTTTGACGGGCTGACCGAGAGCTATGCGCTGGGCTTTCTGGTGGTGCAGGGAGCCAACCTCTGCTTTGCCATGGGTCAGGTGGGCTACAAGGTACTGCTGGCGAGGGAGGCTGAGCAACCGCCACAGCTGGCGATTTTCGGCTGCTTCTATCTGGGAGCACTGGTGATCGCCCTGCCCGCCTGGTGGTTGCTGGGCAAACCCCAGTACCCGACCAGCGGGCTTCAGTGGGGCATTCTGCTCTGGCTCGGGGTGGGCGCTTCGGGGCTGGGCTACTTCCTGTGGAACAAGGGGGCGACGCTGGTCAGCAGCGGGGTGCTCGCCATCATGAACAATGCGCTCATTCCGGCCGGTCTGCTGGTCAATCTGCTGATCTGGGGCAAGGATACCGATTTGACCCGGCTGGCCATCGGCGGCGTACTGATGCTGGCATCCCTCAAGGTGTGCCAGCATCGCAAGGTCACTTCATCCTGAGGGGCAACTAGCCGACGACGGCGTTGCGCTCCCGTCTGGCCTGACCGTGGCAGGTGGCCAGACGGGCCAGCAGATGGTCAAGCTGCTCGCCGGGCTGGCTCTGTACCAGCCCGATACTGACGGTCACCGGCCGCTGTGGCAGCAGGCTGGCGTCGGCAATCTCGAGGCGCAGCCGTTCGGCAATCTCCAGCCCCTTCATCCGCTCGGTGCCAGAGAGCATCAGAATAAAGCCGTCCTCATCCCAGCGTGCGAAGGGATCTTCGCGGCGCAGCTCGTGACGCACGATGCGCGCCAGTTTGGCCAGCATGGCGTCACAGGCGGCCTCGCCAAAGAGCTGGCGGATCTTGGCCATGTGATCGACGGAAAACTGCAGCAGACTGAAGCTTCCCCCCTCGGCCAACAGCCTCTCCTCCAGCAGTTGCTCGAAGCGGCTGCGACTCTCCAGCCCGGTCAGCGGATCGGTGCCGTGCCGCTCTTCCACCAGCACGACGGCGGGATCGAGATGGCGCACCACGCCAAGCAGATGGCCCCGCTCGTCACGGCGGATCCGTTCTTCCAGCCGGATGTAGTGGCCGTGGTGGTGAAGAATGCGATATTCGAGGCGCAGACCGCTGCTGCGGCCGCTCTGGCAAGCGCTCAGGGCATCAGCCAGCCGGGCAACGTCATCGGGATGGACCCGCTCCAGCCAGCCGAGATCATCCGGCCAGCTATCGCCAAGCCCCAGCAGGCGCAGGCAGGAGGGGTCGCGGCGCAGTCCCTGTTGCGGGGACCAGGTCCAGATCCCAGCCTCCAGCAGCGCCATGGCATCGAACAGCAGACCCGGATCAAGCCGGGCGGTGACATCCACCAAAGGTGTCTTGAGCATTTCCATGGGGCACCTCGAAACCGAATCTGAAGAGCTGATTCATAAGTAACATTGGCCATGGCGGCGAGCAACAGGGTCAGCTCGCTTTTCCGTGATAACCCTCCATCAGGGTCTGCCAGTTGTCCGGTACGAAGTGGAAGCTGGTGTGCAGTTGAGACTCCTTGTTGAAGGAGCGCAACAGCCGCTCCAGATTGCCCTTCTGCCACTCACCGGGGGAGCGGATCGCCCCCTTGTCGAAGTCGATCACCCACACCTTCTCATCCTTATCGAGCAGCAGGTTGTGGCTGTTGAGATCGGCGTGGTAGACGCCGGCATCGTGCAGCTGGCGCACCGTCTGGCCAATCTTGTGCCACACCTCGCTGGCCACCGGCCCCTGCTTGAGCAGGGCGACCATGTCCTTGGCACCGCGAATACGCTCGATCAGGATGTCGGCGCGATAAAATGGGCCCTGTTTGGCCATCCGCGCACCGAACGGACGCGGCACCGGCAACCCCAGTTCGCACAACTTGGCCAGCAGGGTGTATTCCGCCATGGCGCGGCTCGATTCGACCCCTTCGAACCAGAAGCGATCCCGCACCACCTTGCCCACCATGCCGCCGCGATAGTAGTGGCGCAGCACCAGATGGCGGGACTCATCCTTGACGAACCAGGTCACGCCGCGACCGATGGAGGTTCCCACCACCTGACGGTTGTTCTGCCACCAGGTCGGTTCGAATAACTGGGAAGTGGGGTCGCGAAAGGCCCCTTCGGCGAACCAGCAAACCTGGTTGTGTTCGGTCTGTATCAGCATCATGAAGATCCCGCTCGGTGGGTCGTTGATCGCCCCTGTTTATGGGCGATGAGGCTGCGACTGTGGCATGCCCGCAACATGTGCCAGCCATGGCGGCTATTCGGGTGACAAAGCCCGGCTGACGATTGCGCGCAATTTTACAATCCACAGGGGAGTTTGCATAATGCCATCCACCCTTTTTGCCAGCCGTGCGCCACATCATGCCGCTATTTCAAACGCCTCCCTCCTCCATCTGCATTCTGCGGCTCTCCGCCATCGGCGACTGCTGCCACGCGCTGGCACTGGTACGGGTCATCCAGCGGGAGTGGCCGCAAACCCGCATCACCTGGATCACCGGAAAAATCGAGGCAACCCTGTTTGCCGATCTGCCCGGTGTCGAAGTGATCGCCTTCGACAAGAGCAAGGGGTGGCGCGGCTATCGCGACCTGTGGCAGACCCTCAGGGGACGTCAGTTTGATGCCCTGCTGCATCTGCAGGCAGCCATGCGCGCCAGCATCGCCACCCTCGGCATCAAGGCCAGGGTCAAACTCGGGTTTGATCGGGAGCGGGCCAACGACGGCCAGTGGCTGTTCACCAACCACAAGGTGCCCTCGCCCGCCTCTCCCCACGTGCTGGACGGTTTCCTCGCCTTTGCCAAAGAGCTCGGCATCAAGGATCTGACCCCGGATTGGCAGCTGCCCATCAGCGCCGAGCATCAGGCCTGGGCGAAAGAGAAGATTGGTGGCAAACCGACCCTGCTGATCTGCGCCGCAGCCAGCAAGGCCTTCAAGAACTGGACGGCAGCGGGCTATGCCGCACTGGCGGATCACGCAGCCAGCAAGGGTTTTCAAGTCTATCTCTGTGGCGGGCCAGCCAAACTGGAGCGGGATCTGGCCGCCGAGATCCGGCAACTCAGCCAAAGCAAACCGGTCGATCTGGTTGGCCAGACCAACCTCAAGCAGCTGTTGGCGCTGATTGGTGAGGCGAGTCTGGTGCTGGCCCCCGACACCGGCCCAACCCATATGGCCACCATTGTCGGCACACCGGTCATCGGTCTCTATGCCCACCACAATCCGGCCCGCACCGGCCCCTATCTCTGCCGGGATTATGTGGTCAGCGTCTATCAGACCTTGATCGAGCAGGAGACCGGCAAGCCGCTGACCAAGCTCAGCTGGCGCACCCGCCTCAAGGATCCCGATGCCATGAGCAAAATCACCAGCGAGCAGGTCATCGCCGCCTTCGATCGCCTCTGCGCCGATCGCCACCTGCCTGACTGAAAGCAGCTCGGAAATCCCGAGCTGTGAGGCAGGGATAACCTGATGGCCCCACGCCGGAGCGACAGGCAGAATAACGACCGATGTGGGTTACGCTCCCGCAACAAGCTACGAACACTTTGATCGGCCGGAATATGATTCCGGCCGTTTTTTTATTCGCCACCTTCTGTTAAAATTCGCCGCCTTTACATCCCCCTGATCCAAGAATTTATCCGCATCATGCGTTTGGCTGTCTCCCTTTCGGGCACAAGACGGCGGCCTCTGCTACAACCAAAATGCGGGTTCCGATTAAAGGTAATAACATGGCGCAACAAGGCACTCTCTATATCATCTCCTCCCCGAGCGGTGCAGGTAAATCCAGTCTGCTCAACGCCTTGCTGACCAACCACAATCAAGCTGGCAAGATGCAGCTATCGGTCTCCCACACCACACGCGCTACACGTCCAGGCGAAGAGCACGGTGTCCACTACCACTTCGTCAAGGTGGAAGAGTTCAAGGAGCTGATCGAGCGCGGTGATTTTCTGGAGTGGGCTGAAGTATTCGGCAACTACTACGGCACCTCCCGCGCCGCCATCGAAGCCTGTCTGGCGCAGGGAATCGACGTATTCCTCGACATCGACTGGCAGGGCGCCCGCCAGATCCGCGAACTGATGCCGACCAAGTCCATCTTCATCCTGCCTCCCAGCCGTGAAGAGCTGGAACGCCGCCTGATTGGCCGCGGTCAGGACAGCGCAGAAGTGATCGCCGGCCGGATGGCAAAAGCCATTGCCGAAATGGTGCACTACGACGAATATGACTACGTGATTATCAATGAAGAGTTCGAGCAGGCGCTGTTCCAGCTCAGAGCCATTATTGAGTGCCAACGGCTGGAGATGCGTCATCAACAGCAGGCACAACAAAACTTGCTGCAACAGTTACTGGCAGAATAAGCCAAAAACGAGTAAACTTTTGCGTCATTTTTAAACACCGCTTTTCTAAACACAGAAAGCCCACATAACTGGAGCCCTGCATGGCACGCGTTACTGTAGAAGATGCTGTAAAACAGGTTGGTAACCGTTTTGACCTGGTGCTGGTCGCCGCACGCCGCGCCCGTCAAATCGCGGTTCAAGGCAAAGATCCGCTGGTTGAAGAAGAGAACGACAAGCCGACCGTGATCGCCCTGCGTGAGATCGAACTGGGTCTGGTAAACAACCAGGTAATGGACACCCAGGACCGCTACGAGCAGCAAGAACAGGAAGCCGCCGAGCTGGCTGCCGTTGCTGCCATCGCCGAAGGCCGCGGTTAAGTCACTCTTTCCCCATAGTCGGCACCCGCCCGGGTGCCGACTGTTCATCCCCATTTACAACCGCTCGAAAACCTCGCAAACTCAGGTCTACACGCTCAACTCCACGAATTGCCGTTTCACCGCTGCGGGGACTGTCTTGTATTTATTTGAAAATCTTAAAGAAATAGCCAGTTCCTACCTGCCGCCCGAGCAGGTCGAGAAGCTCAGGCAAGCCTATGTGGTGGCCCGTGATGCCCACCAGGGACAGATGCGTTCCAGTGGCGAGCCCTATATCACCCACCCCGTCGCCGTAGCCCGAATTCTGGGCGATATGCGCCTCGATCATGAAACCCTGATGGCCGCCGTGCTGCACGACGTCATTGAGGATACCCCCATCACCAAGGCCGATCTGGCCGAACAGTTTGGCGATGCGGTCGCCGAGCTGGTAGCCGGGGTCTCCAAGCTCGACAAGCTGAAGTTTCGCGATCGCAAAGAGGCTCAGGCCGAGAACTTCCGCAAGATGGTGATGGCGATGACCCAGGATATCCGGGTCATTCTGATCAAGCTGGCCGACCGCACCCACAATATGCGCACCCTGGGCTCGCTACGGCCGGACAAGCGCCGCCGCATCGCCCGGGAAACCCTCGAAATCTTCGCCCCCATCGCCAACCGCCTCGGTATTCACACCATGAAGAACGAGCTGGAAGAGCTGGGCTTCGAGGCGCTCTATCCCATGCGCTCCCGCGTGTTGCGCGAATCGGTGCGCCGCGCCCGTGGCAATCGCCGCGAGATTATCGACTCCATCCAGAGCGAAATCAGCGGTCGTCTGAAAGAGGCGGGGATCGAGCATCAGGTCAGTGGCCGCGAGAAGAACCTGTTCTCCATCTACAACAAGATGGAGAAAAAAGAGCTGCAATTTCATGAGGTAATGGATATCTACGCCTTTCGGGTCAAGGTGAAGGACATAGATACCTGTTACCGGGTGCTGGGACAGATGCACAGCCTCTACAAGCCGCGCCCGGGCCGCTTCAAAGATTACATCGCCATCCCCAAGACCAACGGTTACCAGTCGCTGCACACCTCGCTGGTGGGGCCGCACGGGGTGCCGGTCGAGGTGCAAATTCGCACCGAGTTCATGGATCAGATGGCTGATAAAGGGGTTGCTGCCCACTGGGCCTACAAGCAGGATGGCGACAGCTCGGGCACTACCGCCCAGATCCGCGCCCAGCGCTGGATGCAGAGCCTGCTGGAATTGCAGCAGAGCGCTGGCAGCTCGTTTGAATTTATCGAGGGGGTCAAAACCGACCTCTTCCCCGACGAAATCTACGTCTTTACCCCCGAAGGGCGCATCATGGAGCTGCCCGCTGGCGCCACGCCGGTGGACTTTGCCTACACGGTGCACACCGATATCGGCCACGCCTGCGTCGGTTCGCGGGTCGATCGCCACCCCTACCCGCTCAGCAGCCCGCTGCACTCGGGCCAGACGGTAGAGATCATCACGGCGCCGGGCGCCCGTCCCAACGCGGCCTGGCTCAACTTCGTGGTGACCACCAAGGCGCGCTCCAAGATCCGCCAGTTCCTCAAGAACCTGCGCACCGAAGAGTCGGTGGTGCTGGGTCGCCGCCTGCTCAACCATGCGCTGGGCGCCAAGAATATCGAAGACATTCCCGAGCCGCGCATCAAACAGGTGCTGGCCGATACCAAGCACGAGAACCTGCAGGGGCTGCTGGCCGATGTGGGTCTCGGCAACGCCATGAGCGTGATGGTGGCGCGTCGCATGCTGGGGGATGAGTTGCCGCCAGAAGAACAGCCCAAAACCAGCAGCAAGAAGATGCCGATCAAGGGTGCCGACGGCATGCTGGTCACCTTCGCCAACTGCTGCCGCCCGATCCCGGGGGATGCCATCATCGCCCACATCAGCCCGGGCAAGGGTCTGGTGATCCACCAGGAAGCCTGTCGCAACATCAAAGGCTACAGCAAAGAGCCGGACAAGTACTTGCCGGTGCAGTGGGAGGTGGACAAGGAGCAGGAACAGGAGTTCCGCACCGGCATCAGCATCGAGATCATCAATCATCAGGGTGCGCTGGCCGAGTTGGCCAACGTGATTGCCGCCACCGGTGCCAACATTCACGCCATCAGTACCGAGGAGAAGGATGGCCGGGTCTATCAGGTGAGCCTGCTCATCACCACCAAGAGCCGTATCCATCTGGCCAACATCATGCGCAAGATCCGCGTCATGCCCAACGTGCTCAAGGTGAGCCGGCAAAAGAACTGATCACACAGGCGGCGCAAGCCGCCTGCTGCTTTTTAAGAGACAACCATGACCCCCGAACGCTTCAAGCGCATCACCGATATGCTGGCCCAGCGTCAGCTCGATTTGACTGTCTGTATGGAAGAGGTGCACAAACCTCACAATCTGGCTGCCATCGTGCGTACCGCCGATGCTATCGGTATCCACCGGGTACACGCCGTCTGGCCCAAAACCTGGATCCACAAGCGCAAGGGCACCGCCCGTGGCAGCCAGAACTGGGTGGATGTGAAACTGCACCCGGACATCGGTAGCGCGGTAGCCGAGCTGAAAGCCTCCGGCATGCAGATCCTGGCAACCCATCTCTCCGACAGCTCGGTCGATTTTCGCGCCATTGACTACACCAAGCCGACCGCCATTCTGGTGGGACAGGAGAAACACGGCATCGGCGAAGAGGCGCTGGCCCTGGCCGATCACCATATCGTTATCCCCATGGTGGGTATGGTGCAGTCCCTCAACGTCTCGGTGGCTGCAGCCGCCATCCTCTACGAGGCGCAGCGCCAGCGCGAGCTGGCTGGTTGCTATCAACGCGGCTGCCCGCTCACGCTGGAGGAGCAGAACAGCATCCTGTTCGAAGGGGGATATCCCATCTATGCCCAGCTCTGCAAAGAGAAAGAGATGCCCTACCCCCAGCTCGGCCCTGCCGGTGAAATTCTGGCAGACGAAGAGTGGTGGCAACGGATGCAGCTGACCCGCAAAGGCTGGGCCCAGCAGATCGAGCAGGACGACATACAGGAGGAGTGATGGAGAACCCTTTTGGCAGCTGGCTGGAATCGCAAATCATCCGGGATCACCTGACCAACCCGAACATAGAGGCCGGCGACTACAGCTACTACTCCGGCTACTACCACGGCAAGCCGTTCGAGGATCACTGTGTCCGTTATTTACTCGGGGATGGCTCGACCAGAGCAAGCTGGGACAGCGGCGAGTGGGGTACAGAAGTAGATCGCCTGATTATCGGCAAGTTCTGCTCCATCGCCTCGGGCGCCACCTTCATGCTGGCAGGCAATCAGGGCCACCGGCTGGATTGGGTCTCCACCTTTCCGTTCAACCCCGACACCTTTGGCGAAGGGGCCCGCAGTGGCTTTCTGCGCAAAGGAGATACCCGGATAGGCAACGATGTCTGGATCGGCTCGGAAGCGATGATCATGCCCGGCATCACCATAGGTGATGGCGCCGTTATCGCCACCCGCGCCGTGGTGACCAAGGATGTGGCCCCTTACACCATAGTCGGCGGCAATCCGGCCCAACAGATCCGCCGCCGTTTCAGCGATGAGCAGATCGCCATGCTGCAAGAGATGCAGTGGTGGGACTGGCCTCTGCCCACACTGCAAAGCGCCATGTCGCTGCTCTGCTCCGGTGACATCGCAATGCTTTATCAATACTGGCAAACGGAGTGTGCCTGATGAAATCCCTCTCGATCCCCCTGTTGGCCCTGACCCTGTTTTCTGCCGGAGCCCTTGCCGTGACCAATCCCTATCAGCTCACCAGCGAAGCCGATGTGCCCACCCTCTACCAGCAAACCCTGCCCGACTTCTGGCGCCAGCATGCCATAGAAGGAGAGTTCAAGGGCAAGGATGGCGTCGCCATCCGCTATGCCGCGCTGCGACAGGAGAAGGTTGATCGCGCCATCCTGATCGTCAACGGCCGGGTAGAAAGCTACCTCAAGTATCAGGAGCTGGCGTGGGATCTCTGGCGCCAGGGCTACAGCCTCTACCTTATCGACCATCGTGGTCAGGGGATGTCCGGCCGCATGCTGAGCGACCATGACAAGGGATATGTCGACCAGTTCGACGATTATGTCGTCGATATGAAGCAGTTTCACGACCAGATAATCATGGAGGACAAGCCCGCCAAGCTGTTCCTGCTGGCTCACTCCATGGGGGGGGCCATCTCGGCCCGCTATCTGGAGCGCTGGCCCGATGATATTCGCGCCGCCGTGCTCTCCTCCCCCATGCTGGGCATCAATCTGGGCGGCCTGCCCAAATGGCTGGCCAGGGGACTGGCCACCACCATAGGCACAGTCGGCGGCTGGTTTGGCGAACCACCCTATGGGCCGGGTCAGGGCCCCTATCAGGATCATGGCTTTGCCGATAACGAGCTGACTCACAGCCAATCCCGCTATCAGGCTTTCCGCCAGATTTATGAGCAGTACCCGCAGATCAAGCTGGGGGGGGCCACCGCCCACTGGATTTATCAGGGGATCACCGGTGCCGATGCCGCCATCGCCGATGCGGGCGCCATCAAGACGCCGCTGCTGCTGCTGCAGGCTGGCAACGACAGCGTGGTGGACAACGCGGCGCAGGATGCATTTTGCACCAAAGCCAACTGCGAAGGGGGCAAGCCGCTGCGAATTGAAGGGGCCTGGCACGAGCTCTTCATCGAATCCGACGACAAGCGCCAGCCCGCACTGACCGCCATGCTCGATTTCTTCGCCCGCTACTAGGCTGGCTATTTTTTGTAACCCTAAATAAATGGGGTGACCATGCTGGCTGGGGTAAACTGCCCCCGCTTTCAATTGATGCCGAGGTAAAGATGTTCAAGGTAGTTGTATCCGATCTCGATGGAACTCTGCTCAACAAGCAGCACCAGATCTCCTCCCGTACCCGGGAGACCGTCCGCCGTCTGGTTGAGCAGGGCGTGAAATTCGTGGTCGCCACCGGCCGTCACCACGTCGATGTACGCAGCTTCCGCGATGCGCTGGGTCTGGATATCTACCTCATCACCTCCAACGGCGCCGTGGTGCATGACAAACAGGGCAAACTGGTGTTCAACCAGCCGCTGCCGACTGACATCGCCGCCGAGCTGGTTGCGCTCGAACGTGACCCATCCATCCATCTCAACGTCTATCAGGGCGATGACTGGGTGGTCGAGGAGGAGCTGCCCTGGTTGCTGCAATTCCACGACGAATCCGGCTTCACCTATCGTCTGGTCGATGACCTGAAACAGGAGTCGATGGAGCAGATCAACAAGGTCTTCTACATCGGTGACCACGAGAAGCTGCTGAAGATCGAGGCACACCTCAACCAGCGCTACGGCGACCAGCTCAACGTCACCTTCTCCCTGCCGGACTGCCTCGAAGTGATGCACGCCGGTGTCCACAAGGGCAATGCCGTGCGCGCCGTACTGGAGCAACACGGGCTGGAGATGTCTCAGGCCATCGCCTTCGGTGACGGCATGAACGACTTCGAAATGCTGAGCATGGTGGGTCGCGGCATCGTCATGGGTAACGCCCACGACCGCCTGAAAATGGCACTACCGGAGCATGAGCAAACACTCACCTCCGATGAAGATGGCGTTGCCGTCTATCTGGAGCGTTGTTTCGAACTGGAACCGGTCGCCAGCTAAATAAAAACGGGAACCATCGGGTTCCCGTTTTTATTACTTCCGCCGAAAGCGCTGGTTGTCACCGCCGTGGCACTGCCAGAGGATCAGGGGAGTGCCATTGGCGCTTCCCCCCTGAGCAACATCCAGACAGAGCTTGCTGCTGCGGCTCATGAGCCGATCTCGCTCCCAGCGCCACTGCTGGTTGTCGCCACCATGGCAATCCCAGGCAATCACCTTGGCACCAGAATCGCGTCCGCCACCGGCAACATCCAGACACTTGTCGCCAACCCTTATGGCATTGCCATCAAGACGAAAACGCTGGTTATCCCCGCCGTGACAATCCCATAGCTGCAAGCGGTTGCCATTACGCACACCACCGGCAATATCGAGACATTTGCCATTGGCAGCCACGATTTGCCCACCATGCTCTTCCCGGGCGCGAGCTTCTTTCTTTTCCTGCTTGTGGCCGTAATACGCAGCAGCACCGATGGCGCCAATCACCACAGTGCCCAACAGCAGATCAGAAGAGTCGAGATTCTGGCACCCTCCCAGAGAGAGCGACAGACATGCAGCAATCAGAGGTGACGGGCGAATCATTCAATCCCCCCGACCAGAAAGCTCTGGTTGGCACCACCGTAACAGTCGGCCAGGCGCAGAGGCGTATTCGCAAAGTGACGTCGGCCAGCGACATCCAGACAACGGGAGACCTTGCTGTTAAAGAGTTTGTCCTCCTGCCACACCCACTGCGCATGGCCATCACAGGGCGCCAGCATCAGCTCATTGCTGTTCTTGGCCTGCAAGCAGGTCTGCTGCAACTTCAACTCGCCAAGATCCCACTCCAATGGTTGTGCATCTTTATCAGTGCAAACCTGTGTCACCGCCTGCTGACGGGCAATGCCGACACAAAAACCGTTGTTGGTCAGCAAAAGTGAGGGAGCAGACTCGCTCTGCGGATGGGCAACCACGATCGTGCTCAGCATCTCATCGGTCGATGGCGGTTTAAGGGTACACCCACCCAGTACCATGGCCGCCATAAGTGCGGGGTAGCGGGAGAAAATCGAAATTCTGTTATGCATAAAAACAAGCCTGAAAGAGGTCTGTGACATCCGGTCACCAAGGACTCCAGCTGGCAGGATAACTGAAGAGAGGGCAAGACTGTCCGGATAGAGTGTAAACAGACGTTACAGCAACGTGGAAAACGAGGATAGGAGCGGCAGAAAGCAAAAAACCTCGCCGAAGCGAGGTTTTTCAGAATGTGGTCGGTGATAAAGGATTCGAACCTTTGACCCTCTGGTCCCAAACCAGATGCGCTACCGGGCTGCGCTAATCACCGAGAATATTTTGTCTTACAAAAAACAAAGACGACCTTATGGTCATCCTCGTTATACAGCAAGTATGGTGCGAAGAGAGGGACTCGAACCCTCACACCCGGGGGGCACTAACACCTGAAGCTAGCGCGTCTACCAATTCCGCCACCTTCGCGTACCTGACAAGCTGTAAAATGGGGTGGCTGATGGGGCTCGAACCCACGACAACCGGAATCACAATCCGGGACTCTACCAACTGAGCTACAGCCACCACAGCTGTTTTCGTTCTACAACAACGCCCGTTTAACCGGCGCACTTTGGATGGTGCGCCCGACAGGATTCGAACCTGTGACCTCTGCCTCCGGAGGGCAGCGCTCTATCCAGCTGAGCTACGGGCGCTACGCTGTCGAACGGGGCGCAATATTAATGATGGGGGGCATACTTGTCTACACTTTTTTTGTCCCTTTGCGCCAAGCGTTGTTTTTTCAAGCAAACAGAGCGTTTTTGGCTCATTTTTCCCCCAACAACACACCCGCTGCTTCGCCTGGATGATCGCTTCCGGCGCTATTTTCCGTATTAACCATGTTGCCGCCTTGACTTGATCTCTTCCCCACCTAGAATGAATGAACGTTCATTCACGAGTTCATTCTGATGAGTCACGACAAGAAAGAGATCATCTTCAATGCAGCCCACGAGGTGCTGGGTGAACGGGGTTTTCATGGCCTGTCGATCGCCGAAGTCGCCAAGAAAGCCGGCGTCGCCGCCGGCACCATCTATCGCTACTTCAATGACAAGGATGATCTGATTCGACAGTTGCATCAGCACACGATATTGCAGTGCGTGCCGCTGGTCATAAGAGAAGTGAATTTTAATGAAGTTTCATTTCAACAATTTCGACAATTATGGCTCAATATTCATGCCATTTTTGTGAACGAACCCAACGCTCTGAAATGCAAATTACAGTATGAGAGCTCACCCCTCGGGGCCGAGCTGGCCACCAATCCTGTTCTGCTATCGGCATGGGAGCCACTGGACAGATTTTTTGAGCGAGGTGTTGAGCAAGAATTGTTTATTGATTTACCGATACGAGCACTCCAGGTATTGAGCCTGGACAGTGTGGTACACCTGGCCCTGCAGTGCGGGGTTCACAAGATCATGCTGACCGAACAGCAGTTGGAAACTGTTATTCGTGCCAGCTGGAATGCAATTTTATCTCCCAATACTTCCACCTCAGGAGCCTGTTCATGAAAAAGTGGATGGCCATTATGTTGCTGATAGCGATCGCCTTGTTTGGCAGCGTCATCGGCTTCAATTTGTTTAAACAGAAAATGATTGCCAAATACATGGCCAACCGGCCGGAGCCTGAATTCCCGGTAACGGCCATGGTAACCAAGGCGCAGGACTGGATCCCGACCATCGAGGCGATCGGCTTTATCGAGCCTAATCAGGGGGTTACCCTCTCGACCGAACTGTCAGGCACCATTGATACCATCACTTTCGAATCAGGCAAGCCGGTCAAGGCTGACCAGCTGCTGCTGAGCCTAGACTCCAGCGTGGAGAAGGCCAATCTGCGCGCCTCCCAGGCCAAGCTGCCGGCGGCAAAAGCCAAATTCGACCGTTTCCAGAACCTCTATAAGACCAGCTCCATCTCCAAAGAGCAGCTGGATGAGGCGGAAGCAGCCTATCGTTCGCTGGAAGCGGATATCGAGAGTCTGAAGGCGACCATTGCCCGTCGTGAAGTCCGCGCCCCCTTCAGCGGTGTGGTCGGTCTGCGCAATGTCTTCCTTGGTCAGTACTTGCAACCGGGTACCGATATCGTGCGTCTGGAAGACACCAGCGTGATGCGTCTGCGTTTCACTGTGCCCCAGACCGATATCTCCAAAATCAAGCTGGGCCAGATCATCAAAATCAATGTGGATGCCTATCCCCAGACCCAGTTTGATGGCCATATCACCGCCATCGAGCCTGCCGTCAACTACCAGAGCGGCCTGATCCAGGTGCAGGCAGATATCCCGAACAACGATGGCCAGCTTCGCTCCGGCATGTTTGCCCGCGCCAGCATCATCCTGCCAACCGTACAGAACCAGATCGTGGTGCCGCAGTCTGCCATCTCCTTCACTCTCTATGGTCAGAACGTCTACGTGCTCAAAGAGAGCGAAGAGACCGACAAAGAAGGCAAGAAGGTGATGGTCAAACGCGCCAAGCAGGTAGTCGTCAAGGCGGGTGAGCGCCGTGGCAATGACGTGCACGTGCTCTCCGGCATCCAGGCTGGCGACGAGATCGTACTGTCAGGCCAGGTTCGTCTGAGCAATGACACCAAGGTGCATGTGGTCGAGAACGATGCTCTGGCCGTTCCGGCACAAACCCCGATGCTGTAAGCGCGGAGATCTGCGATGCGATTTACTGACATATTCATAAAACGACCCGTGCTGGCAATCTCGCTCAGCTTCCTGATCGCCCTGCTGGGCTTTCAGGCAGTCTTCAAGATGCAGGTACGGGAATACCCCGAGGTGACCAACACGGTGATCACGGTCAGCACCAGCTATTACGGTGCCAGTGCCGACCTGATCCAGGGGTTCATCACCCAGCCGCTCGAACAGGCGGTTGCGCAAGCCGACAACATCGACTTCATGACCTCCTCAAGCCAGCTGGGCAGCTCCACCGTCACCGCCTACATGAAGCTCAACACCGACCCGAATGCCGCGCTGTCCGACATCCTGGCCAAGGTCAACTCGGTGCGCTCCCAGTTGCCCAAAGAGGCGGAAGACCCCTCGGTCACCTCCTCCACCGGTTCAACGACAGCGGTGCTCTACCTCGGTTTCACCAGCCCGGAGCTCAACTCCAGCCAGATCACCGACTATCTGGAGCGGGTTATCAAACCGCAGCTCTTTACCGTCGGCGGGGTCTCCAAGGTTGACCTCTACGGTGGTGTGAAGTTTGCGCTGCGGGTATGGCTGGATCCGGCCAAGATGGCGGCGTTCAATCTGACCGCCAGCGACGTGATGACTGTGCTCAACAGCAACAACTATCAGTCGGCCACGGGTCAGGCGACCGGTTACTTCACCCTCTTCAACGGCAATGCTGAAACACAGGTCGGTGATATCGAAGAGCTGAAGCGTCTGGTGGTAGCCAGCCGTGACAGCAAGGTGATCCGTCTCTCCGACATCGCCAAGGTCACGATGGAGAAGAGCCACGACGTCTATCGCGCCAGCGCCAACGGCCGTGAAGCCGTGGTTATGGCGGTCAACGCCGCACCGACTGCCAACCCCATCAACATCGCCCACGATGTACTGGAGCTGCTGCCGAGTCTGAAACGCAACATGCCGAGCACCATGCAGGTGAACGTGCTGTATGACTCCACCATCGCCATCAACGAATCGATCAGCGAGGTTATCAAGACCATTCTGGAAGCGGCCGCCATCGTACTGGTGGTGATTACCCTGTTCCTGGGCTCGTTCCGCGCGGTCATCATCCCGATCATCACCATCCCGCTCAGTCTTATCGGTGTGGTGATGATGATGGACATGTTCGGCTTCTCGATAAACCTGATGACCCTGCTGGCGATGGTACTGGCCATCGGTCTGGTGGTGGATGACGCCATCGTGGTGCTGGAGAACGTGGACCGTCACATCAAGGAGGGTGAAGAGCCCTTCCGGGCAGCTATTATCGGTACTCGCGAAATCGCCGTGCCGGTTATCGCCATGACGGTCACGCTGGCGGCGGTATACGCGCCGATCGCCCTGATGGGCGGTATCACCGGCTCGCTGTTCAAGGAGTTTGCCCTGACCCTGGCGGGCGCCGTGTTCGTCTCGGGTATCATCGCCCTGACTCTGTCACCGATGATGTGCTCCAAGATGCTCCGGGCCAACGAAACGCCAAGCAAGTTCGAGAGCACAGTCCACCACCTGCTGGAGCGGATGACCGATCGCTATGACCGCATGCTGCATGCCGTGATGCAAAAACGCATCGTGGTAGTAGTCTTTGCCATCATCGTCTTCGCCAGCCTGCCGCTGCTGTTCAAGTTCATCCCGAGTGAGCTGGCACCATCGGAAGATAAAGGGGTAATGGCGGTACTGGGGACAGCCCCCTCCAACGCCAACCTGGACTACATCGAAAACACCATGGCGGACGTGAACAAGATCCTGGATGAGCAGCCGGAAATCGCCTACTCCCAGGTCTTCTCCGGTGTATTCAACTCCAACCAAGCGTTCGGTATTGCCTCCATGGTGCCCTGGAGCCAGCGTGAAGCGAGCCAGAAAGAGGTGCTGGATCGCGTTGCCAAACTGGTGAAAGACATCCCGGGTATGGCCATCACCACCTTCCAGTTCCCTGAACTGCCGGGTGCTTCCAGCGGCCTGCCGATCCAGTTCGTCATCACCACCCCGAACAGCTTCGAAAGTCTGTTCCTGGTGGCTGGCGAGATGCTGAGCGCGGCCGAGAGCAATGGTCAGTTCGTCTATTCAGATCTCGATCTGAACTACGACTCTGCCACCATGAAGATCAAGATCGACAAGGACAAGGCGGGTGCCTACGGCATCACCATGCAGGACATAGGTATCACCATGGGCACCATGATGGCGGACGGTTACGTCAACCGTATCGACCTGGATGGCCGCTCTTATGAAGTGATCCCGCAGGTCGAGCGCAAATACCGCCTCAACCCGGAATCCATGAAGGGTTACTACGTCCGCGCCGCTGATGGCAAGTCTATCCCGCTTGGCAGCCTGATCAGCATCGAAGTGGTCGGTGAGCCACGCGCCCTGCCCCACTTCAACCAGCTGAACTCCGCCACCATAGGTGCCGTTCCGGCGCCCGGGGTTGCCATGGGTGACGCCATCAACTGGTTCAAGACCACTGCCGACGAGAAGCTGCCGCAAGGCTATCGCTACGACTTCATGGGTGAAGCTCGCCAGTTCGTTACCGAAGGTAATGCGCTCTACGCCACCTTCGCGCTGGCACTGGCCATCATCTTTCTGGTGCTGGCCATCCAGTTCGAATCGGTACGCGACCCGCTGGTTATCATGGTCTCGGTTCCGCTGGCCATCAGTGGTGCACTGATCGCGCTCGCATGGGGTCTGGCGACCATGAACATCTACTCCCAGGTGGGCCTCATCACCCTGGTGGGTCTGATTACCAAACACGGTATTCTGATCTGCGAGGTAGCCAAAGAGGAGCAGCTGTTGCACGGCATGAACCGGATGGAAGCCGTGATGCAGGCAGCCAAAGTGCGTCTGCGTCCAATTCTGATGACCACAGCCGCCATGATTGCCGGTCTGATCCCGCTGCTCTACGCAGCAGGCGCAGGGGCCGCCCAGCGCTTCAGTATCGGTATCGTCATCGTGGCCGGTCTGGCCATCGGCACCCTGTTCACCCTGTTCGTACTGCCGGTTATCTACACCTTCCTGGCGTCCGAGCACAAACCGCTGCCGGTCTTTGACGAGACCATTCCTCCCAAGGCAAACAGCGGAAACTAAGCGTTCATCTCAAGCAAAAGGCCCCGTAACGGGGCCTTTTTTATGCTTTGCAGGAAAGACGACATAAGTCCATGAAGCAGTTAAACTAAAAAACATCACATCCAGACCGCAAGGACGCCATGTCAGGACATTTCTTCAAGACCGCCAGGGCCGTCGGCAGTAACGGACTCTCATACCGTCTGCTCTCCTATATTCTGGTCTGCAGTACCGTACTGGCGATGATCATCACTGCACTGCAACTTGCCTGGGATTACCGCAAGGACGTTGCCGTTATCGAAGACAGCATCGGCCAGATCGAGGCCTCTTTTCTGCAACCTATCGCCGCCAGCTTGTGGAACCTGGATGAAGAGCAGGTGAAGGTACAGATCGAGGGCATCATGAACCTGCCCAACATGCAGTTCGTTATGGTCAAGGAGATGCTCGGCAACTCCGAAGTCCCGCTACTGACCCAGGGGGTGGAGCGGGAAAGCTACGACATCTCCCGCGAATTCAACCTCACCTATCAAGGCGAAGTCGTCGGCAAGCTGTTCGTAGCCGCCTCGCTGGAGCAGATCTACCAGCGCCTGATCGAGAAATCGGTGCTGATCATGGTCAGCCAGACTATCAAGACTCTGGTAGTCTCGTTTTGCATCCTGATCATCATTTACTATCTGGTGGTTCGTCACATCAACCGCATCGCCAGCTATGCCCAGAAGTTCAATCTGGACCGACTGGACATGGAGCTTGAGCTGGAAGGGCGCCCCCTGCCCCGCAAAAAGCCTGATGAGCTGGATACCTTGGTCGCCACTCTCAACCAGATGCGCACCCGACTGCGCGATGAGCTGCTGGCTCGCCATCAGGCCGTGGAGCAGTTACAACAGGAGCGCGACTTCTCTGCCACGCTGATCAATTCGGCCAACATGGTTATCTGCTGCATGGAACCAGATCTCACCATCGCCAGCATCAACCCGGCAGCCATCCTGCTAACCGGCTACCACCAACAGGAGCTGCTGCAACACAACTGGCTCGATCTCTTTGTCAGCAACGCCCAACGTCAGGAGCTGAGCAATATTCTCTCGGCAGAAGGCTCACTCGCCGACAAGGTGGTCATCATGCATGACCAGCAAGCCCATGAACTGGTGCTGCAGTGGACTTTTGTCCCCTTCTACGAAGGGCCCAACCTCAAATACCAGATCGGGTTTGGCTATGACATCACCCAATTGAAAAAGGTCGAGCGGGAGATTATCCAGCTCAACGAGCAGTTGGAAGGCAAGGTTGCCGAGCGGACACGCAGCCTGAGCGAAGCCAACACCCAGCTGGGCAAGGCTTACGACGATCTGAAGCAGGCTCAGCAGACACTGGTAGAGTCGGAAAAAATGGCCTCCCTCGGTTCACTGGTGGCCGGTGTGGCCCACGAGATCAACACCCCGATCGGTATCAGTGTGACCGCCTCCTCCTATCTGCAGGAGCGGGTTGCCGACTTCAAGTCGCACATTGAGTCAAAACAGCTGTCACGCTCCTATCTCAACGAGTTCACCGTCAACCTCGACGAGTCCATGCAGCTGCTGCAAGGCAACCTGCGCCGCGCTTCCGAACTGATTGCCAGCTTCAAGCAGGTGGCAGTCGATCAGTCATCGGAGGCTCGCTACAACTTCAGCCTCGCCGACAACCTCCATCAGGTGGTTGTCTCCCTCGGTCACAAGCTGAAAAAGGCCCAGTGCGAAGTCGATATCCAATGCGATCCCAAGCTGTCGATCTTCTCCTTCCCTGGCAGCTTTACCCAGATCTACTCAAACCTGATCCTCAACTCCATCAACCATGGTTTCGACAACTGGGACAAACCCAAGAAGATCACCATCAAGGTAGAGCAGCAGGGAGAAGAGTTGCAGATCGACTACAGCGACAACGGTCGCGGCATTCCGCCGGAGATATTGCCACGCATCTTCGATCCGTTTGTCACCTCCAAGCGGGGCCAGGGCGGTAGCGGCCTCGGTACTCACATCATCTACAACCTGGTGGTGCAGCTGCTGCGCGGCCGCATCCACTGTGCCAGCGAACCGGGCAACGGCGCCGAGTTCCATATTCGCCTGCCGATCCAACATAACTGAGCGCTGGCTCTTGTGAGCCAGCCGCTTTATCCCCATCATGCTGTGATTGCATTCTTAATGAGCGGAGAACCTCGCAATGGCACAGCATTTTGACTATATCGCCATCGGCGGCGGCAGCGGCGGTATCGCCTCTGCCAACCGGGCTGCCATGTACGGTAAGAAAGTTGCCCTGATTGAAGCCAAAGAGTTGGGTGGAACCTGCGTCAACGTAGGCTGCGTCCCGAAGAAAGCCATGTGGTATGCCGGCCAGATTGCCGATGCCCTGAAATATGGCGCCGATTACGGCTTCGACACCACTCTCAACCACTTCGACTGGGCCAAGCTGGTCGAGTCCCGCCAGGCCTACATCGGCCGTATCCACACCTCCTATCAGAATGTGCTGGGCAAGAACCAGATCACCGTCATCAAGGGATTCGCCCGCTTCGTCAATAGCAACACGATCGAGGTCAATGGTGAGCAATACACCGCAGATCACATCCTGATCGCTACCGGTGGCCGCCCGGAAATTCCGGCCATCCCGGGTGCCGAACTGGGGATCGACTCCGACGGCTTCTTCGAGCTGCAGGTACAACCCAAGCGGGTTGCCGTGGTAGGTGCTGGCTATATCGCCGTCGAGATCGCCGGGGTGATGCAGGCACTGGGCTCAGAAACCCATCTGGTGGTGCGCAAGCACGCCCCACTGCGCAATTTCGATCCCATGATCCACGAGACACTGGTCGAAATCATGGCGCAGGAAGGGCCCAAGCTGCATACCCACGCCATTCCCAAGGCCGTGCTCAAGAACGCTGACAACAGCCTGACCCTGCAGCTGGAAGATGGTCGCCACCTCACCGTAGACTGCCTGATCTGGGCCATCGGTCGCGTCCCGGCTACCGACAACCTCAATCTGGCCGCCGCCGGTATCGAACTGGACGAGAAGGGCTTTATCCCGACCGACAAGTTCCAGAATACTGCCGTTGCCAGCATCTATGCAGTAGGTGACAACACTGGTCGCATCCAGCTCACGCCGGTAGCCGTCGCAGCGGGCCGACGCCTCTCCGAGCGGCTGTTCAACAACAAGCCCAACGAGCACCTCAACTACGATCTGGTGCCGACCGTGGTCTTCAGCCACCCGCCCATCGGCACCATTGGACTGACCGAGCCGGAAGCCATCGCCGAATACGGCGAGGATCAGGTGAAGGTCTATCGCAGCCAGTTCACCGCCATGTACTCGGCGCTGACCCAGCATCGCCAACCTACCCGGATGAAACTGGTCTGCGTCGGCCCTGAAGAGAAGGTGGTCGGTCTGCATGGCATCGGCTTTGCCATGGACGAGATCCTGCAAGGCTTTGGCGTCGCCATGAAGATGGGGGCCACCAAGGCGGACTTCGACAACTGCGTCGCCATTCATCCGACCAGCGCAGAAGAATTTGTGACCATGCGATAAGCACGTTGCAGGCTGACCTGCCACTATCAGGTCATCTTCATCCACCAGCGTTCAAACCCGGCTCAGGCCGGGTTTTTTGATCCCGCCTCGCCACCAGAATCCTCGCAAAAGCGTCGTTCTTTACGCCGATTTTACGCCTGCTACATGGCGCTTTATGGCGCCTTTACGCCGGTTCTTCTTACCATTTCAGCGTCAATGACACCAACAGAGTCGATATGGTTTTACATCGGCTCTCGCAGCTAATTATCTCAATGGAGTCGATATGAATTGGCTATATCTGCTGCTGGTCCTCGCCTTGATGGTCTATCTGCTGCGCGCACTCACGCGCAGTCACGAGTGAGGAATCCGCTATGTGGCAAGAAATGATCTATCCCGTCGCATTTGTGCTGCTGGTACTGCTGCCAGCACCGCTGCTTGGCAATTATCTCTACCGGGTATTTGAAGGCCAGTGCCGCTGGCTGGCCCCCGTGGAGCGTGCCACCCTGTTATGTTGCGGCACGGACGGACGGGAACAGGACTGGAAGTCCTATACCCTCAGCCTGCTGGCCTTCAATGGCGCCGGCTTCGGCCTGCTGTTCCTGATCCTGATGGCGCAGGGTCTGCTGCCCCTCAACCCGCAGCAGTTGCCCGGCCTGAACTGGCAACTCGCCTTCAACACTGCGGTCAGCTTTATGACCAACACCAACTGGCAAGCCTATTCCGGTGAGGCCAGCCTCTCCTACTTCAGCCAGATGGTGGGCCTGACCACCCAGAACTTCGTCTCTGCCGCCACAGGCGCTGCCGTAGCGGTTGCGATGTTCCGCGGTATCGCCCGCCAGCAGACAACCCACCTTGGCAACTTCTGGCTGGATCTGGTGCGTTTTTGCCTCTACGTGCTGCTGCCGATGTCGCTGATCCTGGCGCTGCTGCTGGTATGGCAGGGGGTTCCGCAGAGCCTGTCAGCCTATCTGCCGTTCCACACTCTGGAAGGTCAGGAGCAGCTGCTGCCGCTCGGCCCGGCAGCTTCGCAAATTGCCATCAAGCAGCTCGGCTCCAACGGCGGCGGCTTCTTCGGCATCAACTCCGCCCACCCATTCGAGAACCCGACCGCCCTCTCCAACTGGCTGGAGATGGTCGCCCTGCTGACCCTGGCTGCCGCCATGGTCTTTACCCTGGGTCGCTATGTGAAGGACATGGCCCACAGCCGCGCTATCGTCATTGCCATGACCATCATGCTGGCACTGGGACTCTTCGTTTCCATCACTCAGGAGATGAAACTGGATCCGGCCCTGACTCATCTTGCCAGCGAAACGGGCAACTGGGAGGGTAAGGAGAGTCGCTTCGGCCCTGTGCTCTCCAGTATCTGGGAAGTTGCGACCACCGCTGCCTCCAACGGCTCGGTCAACTCAATGCACGACAGCTTCGCTCCTCTCTCCGGCATGGTCGCCATGATAAACATGCTGCTGGGTGAAGTGGTGTTCGGCGGTGTGGGTGCCGGCATCTACGGCATGATGCTGTTTGTGCTGCTCACCGTCTTCCTGTGCGGTCTGATGGTGGGTCGTACCCCGACCTATCTGGGCAAGCGCCTCGGTATCACCGAGATGAAGTGGGTCGTCGCCAGCATGCTGGTGATGCCGGTGGGGGTTTTGGTGATCGGCGGTGTCACTCTGCTGATGCCGGATGCCAGCACAATCATCGGCCATGATGGCCCCCACGGCCTGTCACGCCTCATTTATGCCTACGCCTCGGCTGCCGGTAACAACGGTTCCGCCTTCGCCGGCTTTGCTGCCGGTGACAACTGGCAGTGCGTTGCCATCGGTCTGGCCATGCTGCTCGGTCGCTTCGGCTACATCATCCCCATCATGGCCATTGCCGGCCAGCTTGCCCGCGCTCCGCGTCAGGAGATAAGCGAGGGGGATTTCCCGATCCGCGGCCCGCTCTTCATTACCCTGCTGATCATCACCGTATTGCTGATTGGCGGCCTCTCCTTCCTGCCGGTGCTGGCACTGGGCCCCGTGGCAGAACATCTGATGCTGGGAGCTTTCTAAATGAGCAAGTCCACTTCAATGAGTCCCGACACCATGCTGGTGAAGGGCAAAAAACAGCAATCGCAGATCCTGCAGGCCATGGTTGAAGCCATCTATCGCTTCAATCCCAAGGCACTGTTTGGCAGCCCCATCCTGTTCACCCTCTGGCTGGCCGCAGTCATGGCGACGGTGGAGTCACTGCTGGGGCAGCCGTTCTCCGGGGTCGCCCCCTCACTGGCCTGGCAGCTGACAGCCTGGCTCTGGCTCACCCTCTGGTTTGCCAACTTCGCCGAGACGCTGGCCGAAGGTCGCGGCAAGGCGCGAGCCGACAGCCTCAAGGCTGGCATGAGCCAGCTCAAGGCCCGTCGGGTGGCTAATGCAAAAGATGGTCAGGGCGAATGGGTACCCGCCACCAGCCTGATGAAGGGTGATTTGGTGCTGGTACGCAGCGGCGAGATGATCCCGGCCGACGGCGAGGTGATCGCCGGAATCGCCTCGGTCAACGAGGCTGCCATCACCGGCGAATCCGCCCCCGTCATCCGCGAATCGGGTACCGATCGCAGCGGTGTAACCGGCAATACCACCGTCGTTTCAGACGAGATCTGGGTACGCGTCAGCAACAATCCGGGCGAAAGCACGCTGGATCGCATGATTGCACTGGTGGAAGGGGCCAAGCGCCAGAAAACGCCCAACGAGATGGCGCTGGATGCCCTGCTGGTCGGGCTGACCCTCATCTTCCTGCTGGTGGTCGCCACCCTGCCCTGGTTCCTCAACTACAACGGCACTCAGGTACCGCGCCTCTACCTGATCGCGCTCTTTATCACCCTGATCCCGACCACCATCGGCGGCCTGCTCTCCGCCATCGGCATTGCCGGTATGGATCGACTGGTGAAACTGAACGTGATTGCCAAATCGGGCCGGGCCGTCGAAGCGGCCGGTGACGTGCGCACCCTGCTGCTGGACAAGACCGGCACCATCACCTTCGGCAACCGGATGGCTGACGAACTGATCCCGGCTCCCGGCGTTGACCCTGCCCTGCTGGCACAAGCGGCCATGCTGGCCTCGCTGGGTGACAACACTCCGGAGGGTAAATCTATCCTGACCTTGGCGGGCAAGAGCCACACCAAACCGAGTCAACTGGATGATGACAAGGTGATCCCCTTCAGCGCCGAGACCCGTCTGAGCGGGCTGGATCGCAATGGTCACCAATATCGCAAGGGAGCTGTCGATGCGGTACTGAACTACCTCTCCCTCGACCGCAAAGCGGTACCGGAGCTGGTGCTCAAGTCAGTCGACAACATCGCTCGTCAGGGGGGTACACCGCTGCTGGTCTGTACCCATGAACAGCTGCTGGGGGTGGTCTACCTCAAGGACATCATCAAGCCCGGCATCAAGGCCCGCTTCCAGATCCTGCGCCACATGGGGATCCGCACCGTAATGATCACCGGTGACAACCCGAAAACGGCCGCCGCCATCGCCGCTGAAGCCGGGGTGGATGACTTCATCGCCGAAGCAACGCCGGAGAAGAAGCTCGCCTATATCCGGCAGGAGCAGGCCGATGGCCGTCTGGTCGCCATGTGCGGTGACGGTGCCAACGACGCACCAGCGCTGGCACAGGCTGATGTGGGTCTGGCCATGAACGAGGGTACCCAGGCCGCCAAGGAGGCGGGCAATCTGGTGGATCTCGACTCCAACCCCACCAAGCTGCTGGACGTGGTGCTAGTCGGCAAACAGCTGCTGGTGACCCGTGGCGCCCTGACCACCTTCTCCATCGCCAACGACGTGGCCAAGTACTTTGCCATCCTGCCGGCCCTGTTCATCGCCGCCTACCCGCAACTGGGGGTACTGAACCTGATGCAGCTGGGCAGCCCGCAGAGCGCCATCCTGTCGGCCATCATCTTCAACGCCCTGATCATCGTAGCGCTGGTGCCGCTGGCCCTGCGCGGTGTCGACCTGAAGGGATCGGCCGCCAGCCTGCTGCGCCGCAACCTGCTGATCTACGGTGTCGGCGGCCTGCTGGTGCCTTTTATCGGCATCAAGCTGATCGACCTGGTCATTACCGGCCTGGGTCTGGTGTAACGGCATAACCGGGATGCGGGTCAGCCAGCATCCACACAACGAATTCGGAGCATATCCATCATGATCGCAATCAGAACCCTGCTGACCCTGACCCTGCTGCTGGGCGTGGGTTATCCGCTGGCCGTCACCGGACTGGCCCAGCTGCTCTTCCCCTGGCAGGCCAACGGCAGCCAGCTGACCGACAGCAAGCAGCAACTCATCGGTAGCGCCCTGCTGGCACAGAAATTCGAGCGGGCTGACTACTTCCACCCCCGCCCTTCAGCCAGTGATTTCAACACCATTGGCGGTAGTGCCAGCAATCTGGGGATGAGCTCACCGCTGCGGGCGGAGTTCGCCGAACAGGCCGCCAAGGCACAGCCTGAAACCAGCTCTCCTGCCATGCTGACCCGTTCCGCCTCTGGCCTCGATCCCCATCTACCACTCGATGCGGTGCTGGCGCAGGTGGATCGCGTCGCCAGAGAACGTGGACTGGATCCCGCCCAACTGACGGAGCAGGTCAAGTCGGCCACACAAGCTGGTATCCTTGGCCCGCAGGTGGTCAACATTCTCCAGCTGAACCTGCAACTGGATCATCAGAAGGGCGCCTGAGGGCGCTCCTTGCCGATCTGGCGTTGACCTCCATTTTCGACGCGGGCAGTTGGCTCGATAGGGATAAGCATGCGTGATGAGGTAAGGGCTGACGCCCTGCTGGCAAGTCTGGAGCAAGAGCACAAGGGCAAGCTGAAAGTCTTTCTCGGGGCCGCCCCCGGCGTGGGCAAGACCTACGCCATGTTGCAGGCGGTGCGGGAACAGGCCAAGGAGGGGGTCGACATCCTGATCGGCGTTGTGGAGACCCACGGCCGGCAGGAGACGCTGGCCCTGCTCGACAAACTCGCCATCCAGCCGCGCAAGATCCACATGCACCGTCAGCAGCGGCTGGAGGAGATGGACCTCGACGGCCTGCTGGCACGCAAACCGGCCATCGCGGTCGTAGACGAGCTGGCCCATAGCAACGCCCCCGGCAGCCGCCACGAGAAGCGCTGGCAGGATGTGGAGGAGCTGCTCAACGCCGGTATCGACGTCTACAGCACCCTCAACGTCCAGCATCTGGAGAGCCTCAACGATCTGGTGTGGCAGCTCACCGGGGTCAGGGTCAAAGAGACCCTGCCCGATCAGGTTCTGCTCGATGCAGACAGCATTATCCTTATCGACCTCCCCCCCAAGGAGCTGCTCGGCCGCCTGCGCGAGGGGAAGGTTTATGTACCCCATCAGGCCAAGGCCGCCCTGCAATCCTTCTTCTCCCTCAACAACCTCACCGCATTGCGGGAGCTGGCGATGCAGACCGCAGCCAGCCATGTGGAGGGCGATCTGCAACTGCAATGGCAGGCGGCGGGCAAGACCACATTGCCGCTGCGGGGCAAGCTAATGGTCTGCCTCGGCAACCAGCACGGGGCTGCGCTGGTGCGCTATGGCCACCGCTTTGCCCAGCGTCGCCAGCTGCCCTGGCTGGTGGTTCACGTGGACAGCAATGGCCACAGCTCGGCCGATGTGGAGCAGGCGCTGGCGCTCGCCTCCCAGTTGGGCGCCAAGGTGCTGACCCTCTCCAGTCCGGCGGTCGCCAATACCCTGCTGGAGACTGCCGAGCAGCAGCAGGTATCGCAGCTGCTGCTCGGCAAACCGCACAAGGCACCGTGGCGTCGCTCGCTGGTGCAGCACCTGCTCAAGCAGGCACAGGGGCTGGAGATCACCCTGGTCGATACCGAGAAGCAAAAACACAGAGTGGGGATGCGCTCCCCGACACCGAAGGATATTCACCACAGCCTGCTGGCGGTGGCCATCATGGGGATCACCTCGGCCATCGCATGGGGGCTATCCTACTGGCTGCCCCCCGCAGCGTTGCCACTCATCTTCGTGCTGGGGGTGCTGGCGACTGCCCTTACCACCAGTCTGGTGCCCGCCACGCTGGCAGCTGTGCTGGGCTTTATCGCCCACAATCTGCTGTTCACCGCCCCCTACTTCTCCCTGAGCGTCGCCAACCACAGCGACCTGCTCACCCTGTTCGTGCTGCTTATCGTCGGCATGACGGCGGGGCGCCTCGCCTCCCGCCAGCGCCAGCAGCTGATCGGCTTGCGCGAGACCCAGCAGTTGGGCAATGCCCTGCTCTCCCTCAGTCAGGGGCTGGCGACCGCCAACAGTCCGGAGGAGGTGCTCAGACAAGGAGCCCAAGCCATCTCGCTGGCACTGGGCCAGCCGACCGTGGTGATCGACAAGGATTTTCACGACCGCCTCGGCAACGAGAAGCACAGACCCGGCCAGACCGACAAGGCGGCCATCGACTGGTGTCTGGCCCAGAAGCAGAGCGCCGGAGCCCACACCGCCACCCTCAATGCCGCCGAGGCGCAGTATCACCACCTCAGCGATGATCTGGTGATCGGTATAACGCTGGCCAATCCGCTCTCCTCCTCTGCCGAACATCAGCTGCAGGCGCTGCTCACCGACATTCGCGCCGCGCTGGCGCGGATCGACCTCAACGAGCGGCTGGCCGACAGCCAGCTGCAGGCGGAAACAGACCGGATGCGTGCAGCCCTGCTCTCCTCGGTCTCCCACGACTTGAAGACGCCGCTGGCTACCATCATGGGTGCCGGCAGCACCCTGCTGGAATATGGTGACCGGATCCCGCCGGATGATCGCAACGAACTGCTCCACTCGGTACAGGACGAGGCGCGCCGCCTGCACAGCTATGTGCAGAACCTGCTGGATATGACCCGTATCGGCTCCCCCGACTTCCAGTTGAAGCGGGACTGGGTCGACCTGACCGATCTGGTGGAGAGCGCCCGCAAGCGGCTCGACTCCTCCTGGCGCCAGCACAAGCTGCTGGTACACATCGATCAGCATGTGCCCCAGCTCTATGTTCATGGCGCCCTGATCGAGCAGGTGCTGGTCAACATCCTCGACAACGCCTCCCGCTACTCGCCGGCAGGCACCCCCATCGAGTTCAAGGTGATGGTGGCCGAACCCGACCTCATCATCGATATCATCGATATCGGAGTCGGTATCGCCGAGTCGGATCGGGAGAAGATCTTCAATCTCTTCTACACCCAGCCGGTGGGCGATTGCGGCAGCCGTGGCACCGGGCTTGGCCTCGCCATTTCCCGCGCTATGATAGAGGCCCACGGCGGCAAGATTTGGGCCTTCTCCGGCCCCAATGGCAACGGCACCTGCATGCGCATCTCCCTGCCGCTCGCACTCAATTCACCGGAGGTTTGATGGCGCACATTCTGGTCATAGATGATGAAGCGGCGATCCGCCGCTTTCTGCGGATCAGCCTGATCGCCGAAGGGCATCAGGTGAGCGAGGCGGTCAGCGTCACCGAGGGGTTGGAGCAATACCGCCACCTCAACCCCGATCTGGTGATCCTCGATCTCGGCCTGCCGGATGGCGATGGTATTCAGGTATTGCAGGCCATTCGCGAACACCACCCCAACCCGGTGCTGGTGCTGTCGGCCCGTGATTCGGAGCAGGAGAAGGTGCGCTTGCTGGATGCCGGTGCCAACGACTACATGAGCAAGCCGTTTGGCATCGGCGAGATGATGGCCCGCATTCGCGTGCTCTTGCGCCAGCGGGCTGGCGTCAGCAGTGGCGAGCGGCGCCACTTCCCCCAGTGTGGCCTGACGCTCGATATCAGCAGCCACAAGGTGACCATGAAGGAAGAAGAAATCCCCCTCTCCCGCAAGGAGTTCGCCCTGCTGCAGGCGCTGGTGTGCCACCCCGGCAAGCTGGTGATGCAGACCCAGCTGCTCAACGACATCTGGGGGCCGAGTCACAAAGAGGACACCCACTACCTGCGCATCGTTATCGCCAGCCTGCGCAAGAAGCTGGGGGATAACCCCCAGCAACCGACGCTTATCGAGACCGAATCAGGTATCGGCTACCGCTTTATCGGCAACTGACGTTTCACGTGGAACGGCGCCCACAGCCAAGCAGTGCCATCAGACCGCAGCTACTGAGCAACAGGCCGAGATCCTGCAATCCAGCTGCTATTGCCAACCCCAGACTGAGCAGCAGGTAGTAACCAAGCCCGAACAGGGCACCAGCACTGCCTGCCACCTCGCGATAGGCCAACAGCGCCTGACTCAGCACGTTGGGGATCGCCAGTCCGAAGGCCACCACGATTCCCATTATGGGCAGCAGGAACCAGAGGCTGGCCTGAGTCGCCCAGACCAGCAGCCCGGCAACCAGCGCCAGAGCGCAAGCCAGTCTGATCAGAGAGGACGGCAGCCACCCCCTCTCCAGCAGATGCTTGTTGAACAGGCTGCCAACCAGGGTCGCCAGCGCCAGCAAGATCCCCGAGTAACCAAACTCGCCGGTACTCAATCCCAATCCGGCAAAGAGGAACGGCGCCAGACTGTAGTAACCAAACAGCATGGTGTTGAACAGGGCCACCAGCATGGCACTGCGCCAGAGCCCGCCATCCTTCATCATCCGGCACGCCAGCGGCCAGAGTGCGACTCGCTGGGTAGTAACCGGACGGGTTTCCGGCAGTTGCCAGCAGGCAACCAACAGCAAGAGAGCCGCCAGAATCAGCAGACCGCTGAACACCCCGAGATAGCCAAACCCGCTCGCCAGCTGACCGCCACTGAGCAACCCCAGCACCGGGCTGAGTGAGAGCGCTATGCCCATCACCGAGAAGACCCGCGCCAGATCGCTGCCCTGATAACTGTCGCGCAGCATGGTCTGGGTCACCACGGATCCCACGGCGGCACCAAAGGCCGAGATGACCCGGGCCAGCAGCAGGGTTTCAAACTGGTTGGCCAGCAGCGCCAGCAGGGTGCCGACGCCATAGGTGAGCAGACCCGCCAGCATGGCGGGACGCCGCCCAATCAGATCGCAGAGCCGTCCCCAGCAGACCACGCCCACCGCAAACGCCAGAAAATAGACCGACAGGGTCTGGGATGCCTGCCCTTCGCTCACCTGAAACTGGCTGGCGATGTGGGTCAGGACCGGGCTGTAGATGGTCTCCACAATTTGGGGAAACATCATCAATCCGACCACCAGCCAGAGCGGTGGCAACTTGTTGTTCATGACAAACCTCCTTCACAAGAGGTCGCCATTCTAGAGAGATGCCAATTGTCTAATTACAATAAGCAGGACTATAAACATCAAAAATCGGACATATGGCCTTTATTCTTCCCGATCACCCTTTTGACCCTGACCAGCTGACCGGCAGTGTGATCGGCATTGCCTCCGCCCTCGGCTGGCACGACTCGGGTCTGCATCAACATCAACGCCATCAACTGCTGTTCGCCCAATCCGGCTGCATGACCATGGAGCTGGAAGGTCGGGTCTGCCTGCTGCCACCTACCCGCGCAGCCTGGCTGCCAGCAGGCACCGCACACAGGATCTTGATGCGCGGTGTCGTTGCCTACCGCTCCCTCTACTTCCAGCCGCACCCCGAGTTGCCCGGCACGGTGGAGGTACTGGCAGTCAATCCGCTGCTGCACGAACTGATCGAACGGATGGCGCTCTGGCCGTGGAACAAACCGCAAGAGCAGCAACAACGGACGGTGGCACTGTTTATGGAGGAGTTGGGGCAGGCGCCACGGGAGTCGTGGCAGTTGCCGCTGCCGACGGATCCCAGACTGGGCGACTGGCTACAGCAGTTGAAACGGGGGAATGCCCTGCCCGATCGGCTCAACCGGCTGGCCGAACGGGTGGGTGCCAGTGACAAGACCATTGGCCGCATCTTTATGCGAGAGACCGGCATGAGCTATCAGGCGTGGCGTCAGCAGTGGCGGCTGTTGCGTGCCATGGAGCTGCTGGCAGAAAGCGAGTCCATCAGCCGGATTGCCGCTGCGCTGGAGTTCTCCAGCGACAGCGCCTTTATCAGCTTCTTCAAACAACATACGGGACAGACCCCCCTGCGCTACCTCAGCTCTCGGGGTGAGTCGCCACAGCCTGGCTCGCCTCCACCACCAGGGTATCCAGCGCCAGCGGTTTGAGGTTGTGCAGCGCATCCTGCACCACGGCATGGGATGCCTGTTGCAACTCGCTCTGCACATCCAGCTCCAGCTGGGCACTCTCCAGCTCGGGCCGCGGGTTTTCGTTGGCCATCACGTTCAGGCTCAGGGCACTCACAATCAGGGTAGCGATCAGGCTTTTCATCTGGTTTTCTCCGGTATGGTTGAGATGACCAGATAGCTATTCCAATAGTTGTGCCAATCCTCATACAATTCATAACATGATGATTTTGTTTAAATTAACTATCTTGCGATACCAAATTGAGTCGCAAAATGCATCCCGCCCAGTCATTTTTAAACCAACAGTTGGTGATTTTAACCACGCTTGATTTTTGCACCATGTTCCACGTGGAACGTCCCATCATTTTGATCGACACCCGCTTTTAAACTGAGCTATGGTGCTACATCCCCGTAACTCAAATCTGGATCTGTCACTGAATGGAATTTTCCTTGTTCGGCGAGAAGTTCACTCGCCACGCCGGCATTACCCAACTCATGGATGACCTCAATCAGGGGCTGACCAATCCGGACGCCATCATGCTGGGTGGCGGCAATCCGGCCCCCATCCCCGCCATGCTGGAGCGCTTTCAGGCCGAGGCCAAAACCCTGCTCGACAACGGCGAGCTGGTCAAAGCGATGGCCAACTACGATGGCCCGCAAGGCAAAGACAGGTTCACCAGGGCGCTGGCAGCCCTGCTCAGCAAGGAGCTGGGCTGGGATATCTCGGCCCGCAATATCGCCCTGACCAACGGCAGCCAGAATGCCTTCTTCTACCTGTTCAACCTGCTGGCTGGTGAATTTGCCGATGGCAGCAAGAAGAAGGTGCTGTTCCCGCTCGCCCCCGAATACATCGGCTATGCCGACTCGGCGCTGGCCGACGACTACTTCGTGGCTTACAAGCCCACCATCGAGAAGCTGCCCGATGGCCAGTTCAAGTACCACGTGGATTTCGAGAGCCTGCAGGTGGGTGACGATATCGGGGTGATCTGCGTCTCTCGCCCCACCAACCCCACCGGCAATGTACTGACCGACGAAGAGATCGAACACCTCGATCAGATCGCCCGCGACAAGGGGATCCCGCTGCTGATCGACAACGCCTACGGCGTCCCCTTCCCGGGCATCATCTTCAGCGAAGCCAAGCCATTCTGGAACACCAACACCATCCTCTGCATGAGCCTCTCCAAGCTGGGCTTGCCGGGCACCCGCTGCGGCATCGTCATCGCCGACGAGAAGATCATCCAGGCCATCACCAACCTGAGCGGCATCATCAATCTGGCGCCGGGCAGTCTGGGACCCGCCATCACCATCCCGATGATCGAGAGCGGCGAGATCATCGCCCTCAGCGAACAGGTGGTGAAGCCCTTCTATCAGCAGAAGGCGGAGCTGGCGGTGCAGCTGCTGCGCGAAGCGATCCCCGACCCGCGCTTCCACATCCACAAGCCGGAAGGCGCCCTCTTCCTCTGGCTCTGGTTCGAGGGTTTACCGATCCACTGTCAGGAGCTGTACGAGCGATTGAAGGCGAAGAACCTGCTGATCGTGCCGGGGCACTACTTCTTCCCCGGCATTGATGACCCCGAGTGGCGCCACAGCCAGGAGTGCATCCGCCTCAACTACTCCCAAAGCGAGGAGCTGGTTCGCCGCGGCATCGCCATTCTGGCCGATGAAATAAACGCCCTCTACGCCGGCTAAGTCAGTCCGGCCAGCCAAAAACAGAAAGGCCTGCAGATGCAGGCCTTTGTTGTCTGTCGCGATCCGGTTTACTTAGCCGGGCAGCGCCAGCTGCTCGGGTTTGCCGATCGGGATGGCGCGGGGCTTGAGCGCCTCCGGCAGTTCGCGTGCCAGATCGATGGTCAGCAGACCATGCTCCAGCTTGGCGCCCTGCACTTCCACGTGCTGGCTCAGCTTGAAGGCGAGCTCGAAGTCACGCTCGGCAATCCCCTGATGGAGGAACTGACGCTCACCGGCCGCAGCCCCTTTGCGCCCCTTCACCTTGAGGGTGCCGTTTTCGGTCTCCAGCTCCAGCTCTTCGCGCTCGAAGCCAGCCACGGCGACCGTGATGCGATAGCCATCCTGATCGCGCTTCTCAATGTTGTACGGGGGGTAAGCGGCGGTCTTCTGCTCAAACAGACCTTCCAGCTCACGGGCCATCCGCTCGAAGCCGATGGCGTTGGAATAGAGATGAGAAAAATCGAGGTTACGCATAATCCTATCCTTCTAATAAGCAACAGGTTCAACTCTCCACAGGCCCGTCATCGGCACCCGGGAAATTTTAAAATTTCAGTGAATTCAGGCTATCAGCCGTTGATCTCGATCTTGCGCGGCTTCATCGCCTCAGGCACTTCACGTACCAGCTCGATGTGCAGCAAGCCGTTTTTCAGGTCGGCCCCTTTCACCCGCACATAGTCGGCCAGCTGGAAGCGGCGCTCGAAACCACGTTCGGCAATTCCCTGATAGAGATAGTTGCGCCCGGTGTCGGCCTGCTTGTTGCCCTTCACCGTCAGCAGATTTTCCTGGAAGCTCAGCTCCAGCTCTTCCTGGGTAAAGCCCGCCACCGCCATGCTGATGCGGTAGTCGTTGTCACCCAACTGCTCGATGTTGTAGGGGGGATAACCGGCATTGCCATTGCTGGCCGCAGATTCGATGAGATTGGCCAGACGATCGAAACCGATGGCAGAACGATAGAGCGGAGAAAAGTCGATAGAACGCATAGTATTACCCTCTTGTGAGCGATAACGGATTTTTTGCCCTCCTTATGGACGGGCGCCTGGTCGAAACCTCTGTCGAGCGTTCCGGCCTTGTTACCTATATAGGGGCTCACTTTTTCCTTTCAAGGGGATTTTTTCAAATTTTTTAAATGGCCGCGCCGACCTGTAGAACATCAACCTGTTGGCCCGATAGTGATGATAATCGACCCGTGGGCCACTGATGGCAACTCGCTCCGTCTCCCATAATTGGTTGCATATCCACCAGCCAACATGGAGCCATCCCATGAAGATTACCCAGGTTCGCAACGCTACCTTGCTGCTCGACTATGGCGGCACCCGCTTTCTGATCGACCCCATGCTCTCGGCCAAAGGGGTCTTCCCCGGCTTTGAGGGCACCGCCAACAGCCAGCTGCGCAATCCGCTGGTCGAGCTGCCGCTACCGATAGATGAGCTGGTCGATGTGGATGCCGTTATCATCACCCACAACCATCCCGACCACTGGGATGACGCCGCCAGAGCCCTGATCCCCAAGCATCTGCCGCTCTTGGTGCAACATCAGAAAGATGCCGATGCCATTCGTGCCAGTGGCTTTGAGGATGTACGCCTGCTGAGCGACCAGCCCGAGTTTGCCGGCATTCGCCTGCAGCAGACCGGTGGCCAGCACGGCAGCGACCAGTTGATGGCGGTACTGGGCGAGCGCATGGGAGAAGTGTGCGGTGTGGTCTTCTCCCACCCCGATGAACAGTGCCTCTATCTGGCCGGTGATACCATCTGGCATCCCCGGGTCGAGCAAGCCCTGCAACAGCATCAACCCGAGGTCATCATCCTCAACTGTGGCGATGCACAGGTGCCCGGGCTCGGTTCCATCATCATGGGCAAGGAAGATGTCGCCGCCGTTTATCAGGCCGCACCGCAGGCCACGCTGATCGCCAGCCATATGGAGGCGGTCAACCACGCCGTGCTGTCGCGCCAGGAGCTGCGCGACTATCTGGCGGAACGGGGCATGATGGATCGGGTACGGGTGCCGCAAGATGGCGAGGCGATATCGCTGTGACCCGCAGGAGGGCCATGCCAGAGATGGCCCTTCGGCTTTCACTACCGAACGCTTATGATGAGTGGTCTGCGCGCAGAGAGGAGCCAACACCATGACCACCCCGATCGTTGCCGTGGTGACCTTCGATCACTTCAGCCCTTTTCACTGCGCCGTCCCCTGCCTCATCTTCGGCGATATTCTGCCGGGCCAACCGCTGTTCGAGCTCAAGATCTGCTGCGGCGATGGCAACCCTCATTCACGCTCGGCGCAAGGCTTCACTATTCAGGCTCCCCATGGGCTGGAGGTGCTGGCCGAGGTGGAGATCATCGTTATTCCCTTCTGGCACGACCCGGCTGCACGGCCACCCGCAGCGCTGCTCGATGCCCTGATTGCCGCCAGAGCCAGAGGTGCCCGACTGGTCGGGCTCTGTCTCGGCACCTATGTGCTCGCCTACGCCGGGCTGCTCAATGGTCGCAAGGCATCGACCCACTGGGAGTACGAACAGGATTTCTGCCACCGCTTTCCCTGCGTGCAGCTCGATACCAACGCCCTCTATGTGGATGACGAGGGGCTGGTCACCTCGGCTGGCACTGCCGCCGGGTTGGACTGCTGCCTCTATCTGGTACGCCAGTACCACGGCTCGGCCATCGCCAACAAGGTGGCGCGGCGGCTGGTGATCCCGCCTCACCGAGAAGGGGGCCAAGCCCAGTTTATCGAGCAGCCGGTGCCCGCCTCCACCCGCGATGTCCGGATGAACCAGTTGCTCGATCACCTGCGTGCCCATCTGGCCGAGCCTCACACCCTGGACTCTCTGGCAGATCTCACCCTGATGAGTCGACGCACCTTTACCCGCCGTTTTCATCAGGCAACCGGCCTCTCGGTGGGTGAATGGCTGCTGGCGGAGCGGCTCAGGCGCAGTCAGGAGCTGCTGGAGGTAAGCGGCCATTCCATTGATCGCATTGCCGAGATTGTCGGCTTCAAAAGTGCCACCTCCCTGCGTAATCACTTCCGCGCCCGCTTTGCCATCTCTCCAAGCGAGTGGCGACGATCTTTTCGCGGCAACAATGTCTGATGACATCCTCTATACCCGTTCACTCCGCTATGGCAGGCTAACCAGAGATCCCGAGGAGTCATCCCATGTCCCGTTCCGAACGCCTGCTGGCCCTGCTCCAGCTGCTGCGCGGCCACCGTTACGCCATCACAGGCGCGGAACTGGCCAGCAAGCTTGGCATCAGCCTGCGCACCCTCTATCGGGATATCGCCACCCTGCAGGCGCAAGGTGCCCATATCGAGGGTGAACCAGGGATCGGCTATGTGCTGCGTCCCGGCTTCATACTGCCGCCATTGATGTTCAATGAAGAGGAGCTGGATGCACTGGTGCTGGGGTCACGTTGGGTCGTCGCCCACGGTGACGGATCCTTGAGTGCATCGGCCAGCAGTGCGCTGGCCAAGATAGAAGCCGTGCTGCCCGCCGACTATCGCCAGCAGCTCCAGAGCAATGCCCTGCTGATCGGCACCTCCCGCAGCAACAGCCTCACCGATGAAGCCCCGCTGCGCAGTGCCATCCGCCAGCAACGCAAGGTGATCCTGGGCTATCGCGACCTCAAGGATGAGGCCTCTGAGCGCACCGTCTGGCCCTTTGCCCTCGGCTACTTCGAACAGGTACGGGTACTGGTGGCCTGGTGCGAACTGCGTCAGGGCTTTCGCCACTTTCGGGTTGATCGCATCACCCGGATGCAACCGCAAGATTGCCGCTATCCCAAAAGCAGAGAGAGCCTGCTGAAGGAGTGGCGCGCCACCCAGCAGATCCCGCAGCCGAAATTCATTGCTGACAGAAACTGACAGCAGGTAGCGCCATGCTGACGGGGTCGGCGCCGATGTGCCATCTCATCAGCAAGGAGCATCACCATGTTAGTCCCCCAGTTCACCATCCTCTACGTTGCCAATCCGACCCGCAGCGCGCTCTTCTACCGCGAGTTGTTCGGTCGCCAGCCGGTGGAGGAGTCACCTACCTTTGCCATGTTCGTGTTCGAATCGGGCGCCAGACTGGCACTCTGGTCCAGCGCCACAGTCGAGCCCGCAGTAACCCAAACGGCCGGAGCGATGGAGCTGGCCTTCACCCTCCCCGATGATGATGCCGTCGATCGCCTGTCTGCCGAGTGGCTGGCGCGCGGGCTCACCCTGATCCAGGCGCCGACCAAGATGGAGTTTGGCTACACCTGCATGGCCCTCGATCCGGATGGCCATCGTCTGCGCCTCTACTGCCCGGCACCTGAGCTGGGGTAAATCCGGTTCAATGTTCCACGTGGAACGTGCCCATCCCATTGGCTGTGTTATCATCTGCGCGCATCATTTTATGGATAAACAATGACCACTCGACATAATCCACTCAAACTGTATCAGCCAGAGAACTGCACAGCCGATGAACTGAGCGAGAAGCAGTTGGCACTTTTTGCCCTGCTGCAACTGCGTGAGCAGGAGTTTGGCTTCAACCCCAACGTCATCGTCCACTACCCGGAAGCCAGCTTTCTCGGTACTCCGCTCGATTATCTGGATCAGCTGATCGATGAACAACGGCAGCAGGGCCACCTCATCAATGAGGTGGTGATACTCACCACGTATCAGGAGCTCTATTCCCCTCTCACTCAAAGCGGTTATCAGACCGAAGCCGTTCATATGCCCGCAGGCCCGGATCACACTGCAATCTTCAGAGCGCATTGCGGTTCTCAGCCAGCAGGCAAAACCCTCTACATCGAAGCCGTCAATGAGCAGGATCCCAAAATCCGGCCGACCTTTGTTTTGATGCTGCATGATGAGAATGGTGAACTGCAGGGAGGCATGTCCGGGTCTATCTACTCCACAGACAATCGGCGATTCGCCTATATCGGCACTGTGGTGGTGCAACCGGGGCAACCCGCAGGAACCGGCACCCTGCTCGCCAATACCGTGCTGGAGTACCTGACGCAGCAAGGGGTTTACGAGGTCAATCTCGGTACCCAGACCGCCGAGCCTTTCTATACCAAGCTGGGGTTCAGGGTCATCCACCACATAGTGCCAGCGTTGCGTCACCGCACGGCTAGCGATGGTGCCGAGCTCCCACACAATCTGGTCATCATGAGCAAAATGCTCTGATAAAGCAGACTGCAGATGTAAAAAAGCCGCTCTTGTGAGCGGCTTTTTACTGCAACCAGCGAGTCTGATTAGACGTCGAGGTTGGCTACGCGCAGGGCGTTGGTCTCGATAAAGTCGCGACGCGGCTCTACTGCATCACCCATCAGGGTGGAGAAGAGCTGGTCGGCACCGACGGCATCATCGATGGTGACGCGCAGCATGCGACGGGCTTCCGGATCCATGGTGGTTTCCCACAACTGGTCCGGGTTCATCTCGCCCAGCCCTTTATAGCGCTGGATGTAGATGCCACGTTTGCCTTCGCCCATCAGCCACTCGACCGCTTCGACGAAGCTGGAGACCGGCTTCACCTTCTCGCCACGCTTGATGTAACCGCCTTCCTCGATCAGGTTGGCGATCTCCTTGCCCAGCGAGACCAACTGACGGTACTCGGAGGATTGCAGGAAGTCGTAGCTGATCGGATATTCGCGGTCGACACCGTGCTGACGTACCACGGCATGCGGCACGAAGAGGCGGCGCTCTTCATCGCGGCGAACCTGCATCTGGTACTGGATGCCCTGGTTGCTCTCGTTGAGCACGGCTTCCATACCCTGACACCAGGCCAGCAGATCGCTCTCGCTGTTCAGCAGCGCTTCGTTCAGCTCCGGCTGATAGATCAGCTGGGTCAGAACCGCTTCCGGTGCACGGCGAGACATGCGGGTGATCAGGTGAGTCACCGAGCGGTGCTGGTTGACCAGACGCTCCAGAGCCTCGCCACCAATGGCCGGGGCAGACTCATTGACGTGCAGGGTCGCACCATCCAGCGCCATGGCGGTCTGGTACTGCAGCAGCGCATCTTCGTCTTTCAGATACTGTTCCTGCTTGCCCTTCTTCACCTTGTAGAGCGGCGGCTGGGCAATATAGACGTAGCCACGCTCGATGATTTCCGGCATCTGACGATAGAAGAAGGTCAGCAGCAGGGTTCGGATGTGCGCACCATCGACGTCCGCATCGGTCATGATGATGATGTTGTGATAACGCAGCTTGTCCGGGTTGTACTCGTCGCGACCGATACCGCAACCCAGTGCGGTGATCAGGGTGCCTACCTCTTGTGAGGAGATCATCTTGTCGAAACGGGCCTTCTCTACGTTCAGGATCTTGCCCTTGAGCGGCAGGATGGCCTGGTTCTTCCGGTTGCGACCCTGCTTGGCGGAACCGCCAGCAGAGTCCCCTTCCACTATGTAGAGTTCGGAGAGTGCCGGGTCTTTTTCCTGACAGTCAGCCAGCTTGCCGGGCAGACCGGCGATATCCAGCGCGCCTTTGCGGCGGGTCAGCTCGCGGGCCTTGCGGGCCGCTTCACGGGCACGGGCCGCATCGATGATCTTGTTGACCACGATCTTGGCATCGCCCGGGTTTTCCAGCAGGAAGTCGGCCAGCTTCTCACCCATCGCCTGCTCGACAGCAGTCTTCACTTCGGAAGAGACCAGCTTGTCCTTGGTCTGGGAGGAGAACTTGGGATCCGGCACCTTGACGGAGATAACGGCAATCAGACCTTCACGCACGTCATCACCGCTGGCGGCAGATTTGGCCTTCTTGCTGTAGTCCTCTTTCTCCATGTAGGAGTTGAGGGTACGGGTCAGCGCGGTACGGAAACCAACGAGGTGAGTACCACCATCGCGCTGCGGAATGTTGTTGGTGAAGCAGTAGACCCCTTCCTGATAGGCGTCGTTCCACTGCATGGCGACTTCCACACCGATGCCATCCTGTTCGGTGGTGAAGTGGAACACCTTCGGATGGATCGGGGTTTTGTTCTGGTTCAGGTACTCAACGAACGCCTTGATACCGCCTTCGTAGCAGAAGTGCGCCTCGCGGCCATCACGCTCATCCATCAGACGGATGGAAACACCGGAGTTGAGGAAGGAGAGTTCGCGCAGACGCTTGGCCAGGATCTCGTAGTGAAACAGGGTGTCGCTGAAGATGGTCGGGCTCGGCCAGAAGCGAACTTCGGTCCCGGTGCCAGTGCTGTCACCGATCTGCTTGAGCGGAGCCTGCGGCTCACCCAGATGATAGGTCTGTTCGTAGACGTGGCCGTTACGACGAATGGTCAGCAGCAGCTTGTCAGAGAGCGCGTTAACAACGGAGACGCCGACGCCGTGCAGACCACCGGAAACCTTGTAGGAGTTGTCATCGAACTTACCGCCAGCGTGCAGTACGGTCATGATGACTTCGGCAGCGGAGCGGCCCTCTTCCGGGTGAATATCGACCGGAATACCACGGCCGTTATCGCGCACGGAGACGGAGCCATCGGAATGGATCTTGACCTGAATATCGGAGCAGTAGCCAGCGAGCGCCTCGTCAATGGAGTTATCGACGACTTCGAACACCATGTGGTGCAGACCCGAGCCATCATCCGTATCGCCGATATACATCCCCGGGCGCTTGCGGACCGCATCCAGGCCCTTCAGCACCTTGATATTCGAGGAGTCGTAAGTATTTTCACTCATAGCTTACTCTCTGCCTTCTCTAACGTTTCGGAGATCTTGCCTTGTTCCACGTGGAACAACTTGCAGTCATTCGCATCCATCATGTCTGCGAGCTGACCGGTATCGATGGCGGTGATAAACACCTGGGACGCGCACTGCTTCAGCCTTGCGGCCAGGAGGCGACGCTTCTCGACATCCAGTTCAGAGGCAAAATCGTCAATTAAAAAAATACAGCCACGGCTGCTATGTTGATTCAAATAGAGCCCTTGGGCCAAGCGCATGGCACAAACCAGCAGCTTGAGCTGACCCCGGGACAAAATATCCTGAGCAGGCACCCCGTTCGCCTTGAGGCGCACATCGGCTTTCTGCGGACCGACACCGGTGTAGCCCAGCGCCCGATCCCGCTCAAACCCCGCCTCCAGCAGTTCGTTGAGGGGGGTATCTTTCTCCCAGCCCCGGTAAAAACCAAGACTGATATCGAATTCCGGCAGAAAATCCGCCGTCATCTCCTTGATCAGGGGCGTAATGGCCTGACAATAACTGGCGCGAAAGCCTGCCAGTTCACCACCCAGCCGCACCAACTCCTGATCCCAGAACGCCAGCTGACGATATTGGGTGCTCTGGCGCAGCAGAGCATTGCGCTGTTTCAGCAGCCGCCGCACCCGCCCCCACAGGGCAAAGAAGGTGGGCTCCTGATGAAATACCCCCCAATCGAGCCAGGCCCGACGAGCCTGCGGCCCCCCGGTCAACAGATTGAAGCCATCCGGATGGATGAGTTGCACCGGCAGCAGTTCGGCCAGATCGGCCAATCGCTGCGCCTGTGCTCCGGCAATCTTGAGCTGGGTCTCGCCACTCTTGTCCTTGGCAAGACCGATAGGCACCTGACGCCCATCCAGTTCGCACTGGGCAAACAGGGTAAACGCCCTCTCCCCCTGACGGATAACCCGCCCGGTCAGATGAGTGCGAAAGGAGCGCCCCAGACCAAGGTAGTGAATGGCTTCCAGCACGCTGGTCTTGCCGCTGCCATTGCACCCGACCAGAATATTGAGGCCGGGTGACAACGCGAGACTGGCTTGCTGGATATTGCGAAAGTCGCTGAGCTGGAGTTTGACCAGAGACACGACTAGATCCGCATCGGCATTACCACGTACTGAGCATCCTGATTTTCAAAATCCTCAATAATGGCGCTGCTGACGGAATCGCTCAGGCTAACCCGGATTTGCTCACATTTTAACGTATTCAGCACGTCCAGCACATAAGAGACGTTGAATCCGATCTCCATCTCGCCAGCAGCGTATTGTACGTCAAGCAGCTCTTCCGCTTCTTCCTGTTCCGGGTTGTTGGCGGTGATGCGCAGCAGGTTTTCCTGCAGATTGAGACGCACCCCACGGAATTTTTCGTTGGAGAGGATCGCTGCGCGGGCAAACGCCTGACGCAGATCCTCGCGACCAGCGATCAGGGCCTTGTCGCTGTTGCGCGGAATGACCCGGCGCCAGTCCGGGAAACGGCCATCCACCAGCTTGGAGGTAAAGATGAAGCCGTCGAGAGCGGCGCGCAGGTTGCTGCGACCGATCTGCAGCCGTACCGGCTTGTCTTCCGCTTCCAGCAGACGCACCAGCTCCAGCACCCCTTTGCGCGGCAGGATAACCTGATGATCGGGCAGCGATTCCCCCACAACCTCGCGGCGGCAGGTGGCCAGACGGTGACCGTCGGTCGCCACGGTACGCAGACCGTGACCTTCGCTTTCGAACAGCATGCCGTTCAGGTAGTAACGCACATCCTGGCTGGCCATGGAGAACTGGGTCGCATCGATCAGCTTCTTCAGCTCCAGCTGGCTGATATCGAACTCGAGCACGGATTCCCAATCCTCGATGTTCGGATACTCGGTCGCCGGCAGGGTCGACAGATTGAAACGGGAACGGCCGGAACGGATGATCAGGCGATCGCCTTCGGTATTGAGGCGGATTTCAGCGCTTTCCGGCAGACCACGGCAGATATCCAGCAACTTGCGCGCCGGCACAGTGGTGCGGCCATCTTCACTGGTACCATTCAGATAGACCTGACCGATCATCTCTACTTCGAGATCGGTGCCGGTCAGCGACAGCAGACCGTTGCTGACATCAAGCAGCACGTTGCCGAGGATCGGCAGGGTCGGTCGGCCACCCAGGGCACCGGACACCAGTTGCAGAGGACGTAACAGGGCCTCACGGCTAATTTCGAGCTGCATCTGTGCTCTCCGTTATCAGGAAGAAAGGGTACGGATCAGGTTGGAGTAGTCCTCCTTGATGTCGTGACTCTCCTCCTTCAGCTGCTCGATCTTGCGGCAGGCATGAAGAACGGTGGTATGGTCACGGCCACCAAAGGCATCACCTATCTCCGGCAAACTGTGATTGGTCAGCTCCTTGGCCAGAGCCATCGCCAGCTGGCGCGGGCGGGCCACGGAGCGGGAACGACGCTTGGAGAGCAGATCCGCAAGCTTGATCTTGTAGTACTCCGCCACCGTCTTCTGGATATTGTCGATGGTGACCAGCTTCTCCTGCAACGCCAGCAGATCGCGCAGCGCTTCGCGTACGAAGTCGATGTTGATGGCGCGACCGGTAAAGTTGGCGTTGGCGATCACCCGGTTGAGGGCCCCTTCCAGTTCACGGACGTTGGAACGCAGCCGTTTGGCAATGAAGAAGGCCACTTCGTCCGGCAGGTGGATCTGGTTCTCGTCCGCCTTGCGCATCAGGATGGCGACGCGGGTCTCCAGCTCAGGCGGCTCGATCGCCACGGTCAGGCCCCAGCCAAAGCGGGACTTGAGGCGATCCTCGACACCGTTGATCTCTTTCGGATAGCGATCCGAGGTGAGGATGATCTGCTGGTTGCCTTCGAGCAAAGCGTTGAAGGTATGGAAGAACTCCTCCTGGGAGCGCTCCTTGTTGGCGAAGAACTGAATGTCATCGATGAGCAGGGCATCGACGCTGCGGTAGTAACGCTTGAACTCTTCAATAGCGTTGTTTTGCAGCGCTTTCACCATGTCCTGCACGAACCGCTCGGAGTGCATATAGATGACTTTCGCATCTTTTTTGCTCTCCTTGATGGCATTGCCAACGGCGTGCAGCAGGTGGGTTTTACCCAAACCGGTACCGCCATAGAGGAACAGCGGGTTGTAAGCGCCACCCGGATTGTCCGCCACCTGACGGGCCGCAGCACGAGCCAACTGGTTGGACTTACCCTCGACGAAATTCTCGAAGGTATAGTTCACGTTGGTGTTGCTCTTGTGGTTCGGCTCGGGTTTGGTTTCGGGCTTGCTTTCCCAGCTCTTCTGCAAGTTATTCACAGGAGCAGCACCCTGCGCCGGCGCTCTGCTTGCAGCGACGGTGACGGGGTGGGGGCGATTGCCAATATCAAAACGCAGGGCGGGGCCATCGACCCCGCAAAGTTCGTTAATGATGCCGTTCACCCGGATGAGGTACTTGTCTCGTACCCAGTCCAGAACGAAGCGATTCGGTGCATACAGGGTCAGAGTATTGTCACTCAACTCCGCTTGAAGCGGCCGGATCCACATGCTGAATTCTGCCGAGGGCAACTCATCTTGCAGCCGGTTAAGGCACTGCTGCCATAGCGAAGCAGTCACTCTAAACTCCTGTCGATTGATTAACTAAAGACCGGCTATTCTACGTTTTTAGCCGCCGGATCTCCAGCCGTGACCCCGCGGATCCAGCAAATAAGATCCTTGACTTTCAAGGATCCAGCGCCTCCGGATCATCTTTCATCCCCAAAGTTACCCACAGCTTGATCCACTGCTGCAACTGGCGGATCTCATGCTGCACTCCTGTTATTTCATATAACCAAATGTCATTTATTTTTTAAATTTTATTCCAATAACATCAGCGCCAAAGCAGTTATTACAACTACAAATACAAGACATTTAGAGAGAGAAACCCCATGAAAACTTCCATCAAGCTTATTTCCGGCGCAGCCATCCTGTTGGCTACCCTGTCTGGTCAGGCCATCGCCCAGGAGACCATCAAGGTCGGTATGTCCGGAAAGTACTTCCCGTTCACTTTCGTCAAGCAGGACAAGCTGCAGGGCTTTGAAGTGGATATGTGGAACCAGATCGGCGAGCGCACCGGCTACAAGGTCGAGTTCGTGACCGCCAGCTTCTCCGGCCTGTTCGGCATGCTGGAAACCGGCCGTGTCGATACCATCTCCAACCAGATCACCATCACTGACGAGCGCAAGGCGAAGTACGACTTCTCCCAGCCCTACGTCTATGACGGCGCCCAGATCGTGGTCCGTCAGGGCAACAACACCATCCACGGCATCAAGGATCTGGAAGGCAAGAAGGTCGCGGTCAATCTGGGCTCCAACTTTGAAGAGCTGCTGCGCAAGAACGATCCGAACCACAAGATCGATATCCGCACCTATGACTCCGCCTTCGAGCAGGATGTCGCGCTGGGCCGCATCGACGCCTTCGTGATGGACCGCGTCTCCACCGCCCAGCTGATCAAGGAGTCCAAGCTGCCGCTGCAACAGGCTGGCGCACCGTTCGAAACCATCGAGAACGCCCTGCCCTTCCTGAAGACCCCGGAGAAGCAGGCGCTGCTGAAGAAGGTCGATGAGGCTCTGGCCGCCATGCGCAAGGATGGCTCCCTGCGTCAAATCTCCGAGAAATGGTTCGCGTCCGACATCACCGACAAATAAATGATGCACTTCGATATCGAGTACACCCTGGGGCTGTTTCCCATCCTGCTCAAATATCTGGGCACCACGATGGAGATGGCCCTGTGGGGATTCGCGTTGGCACTCGTACTGTCGCTGGCCCTGGCGATAGTACGGGTCTTTCGCATCCCCGTGATCCACTGGTTGGCGATGCTATATATCTCGTTCTTTCGGGGTACACCGCTGCTCGTCCAGCTGTTTCTGCTCTATTACGGGCTGCCACAACTGTTCCACGTATTTTCCGGGATGGATGCCTTTACCGCCGCCATCATAGGTCTGACCCTCCACTTTGCCGCCTACATGGCCGAGTCGATCAGAGCGTCGATCCTGGGTATCCACAAAAGCCAGATGGAGGCGGCGCTCAGCATCGGCATGAGCCGGCTGCAGGCGATGCAGCGGATCATTCTGCCGCAGGCAGCACGCATCGCCACTCCGTCGCTGATGAACTACTTCATCGACATGATCAAGAGCACCTCGCTGGCCTTTACCCTCGGTGTGGCCGAGATCATGGGCAAGGCGCAGATGGAAGCCTCCTCCTCCTTCAAGTTCTTCGAGAGCTTTATGGCGGTGGCGCTTATCTACTGGGTGGTGGTCATCTTCTTCACCCGCTTGCAGCATCTGCTGGAAGTACACCTCAACCGTGCCTATTAAAGGAGGGCTCTCATGATCAAGCTAACCGGCCTCTCCAAGGCATATCACGGCAATCAGGTGCTCAACGGCATCGATCTGGAGGTAAAGAAGGGGGAGATAGTGGTCATTATCGGCCCCTCCGGCACCGGCAAGTCGACTCTGCTGCGCTGCCTGAACCTGCTGGAGACCCCGGATGCGGGTTCGCTTGCCATCGACGATCTGCAGCTCAATCTGGCAAATGCCAGCGAGCAGCAGGCCATCGAGCTGCGCAAGCGCGCCTCCTTCGTGTTCCAGAACTACGCCCTGTTTGCCAACAAGACGGCACAAGACAACATCGCCGAAGGGCTGATCACCGTCTGGAAACAACCAAAGGCGGAAGCCCGTGCTACCGCCCTCGGCATCCTTGAGGATATAGGTCTTGCCGACAAGAAGGACGCCTATCCGGCCTCCCTCTCCGGCGGCCAGCAGCAGCGGGTCGGCATCGGTCGGGCTATGGCGGCCCACTCCAAGGTGATCCTGTTTGACGAACCCACCTCGGCGCTCGATCCGGAGTGGGTCGATGAAGTGCTCGGGCTGATGAAAAAGCTGGCTAGCCAGCACCAGACCATGGTGGTGGTGACCCACGAGATTGAATTCGCAAGGGATGTGGCCGATCGGGTGATCTTCATGGAAGGTGGCCGGATCGTGGAGCAGGGCCCGCCGGATCAGATATTGGTCGATCCCAAGGATCCCCGTACCCGGGAGTTCTTGCGGAAAGTGCTGAAATAGCTCTCTCTTTGGCGGCCTGGCCGCCTTTTTTATTGAGGGATCCCTTGTTTAACACCGGGTTGCCAGTATAATCCGGAGCCCTCGATCCTCTGGATCCTCACGCTCGGCAGTGGCCTTTTCAAGACCACCGTTGGATGAGAGGGAACGGCGGATTGACTAAAAGCCGAACTCTGTTTAGAATTCGGCCTCTTTTGCTAGTCGTCACACGCTATAGCTGGCGCGTCGGCTAAGTGTGACAATCAAAACTGTACAGTAATACGGAATCGAATCATGAAACGTACTTTTCAACCGTCCAACCTGAAGCGCAAGCGCTCTCACGGTTTCCGCGCCCGCATGGCAACTGCCAACGGTCGTAAAGTTCTGGCCGCTCGTCGTGCCAAGGGTCGTGCCCGCCTGGTAGTCTAATGCCTACCCAGCACACCTTCTCTCGGGAGTTACGTCTGTTAACTCCCGAACACTTCAAACGCGTTTTCGCCGAGCCTGTCCGGGCTGCCTCTCCGCAGATTACTCTTCTCGCCTCTCCCAATTCGCTCGAACACCCTCGTCTTGGTCTCGCTGTGCCCAAAAAAGCACTCAAGCGTGCCGTTTGGCGTAACCGTGTCAAACGGGTGGTTCGGGAAAGTTTCCGCCTCAAACAACATCAGCTGCCCGCTATCGACATCGTGGTGATCGCCAAGGCCGGTGTGAAAGAGATGGATAACGAGGAACTGTTCAAGTTACTGGAAAAGCTATGGCGCACTCTGTCACGCCGTTGCAATGGGTAGCTATCAAACTGATACGTCTGTATCAGCTAATCATTAGTCCCCTGCTGGGGCCGCGCTGCCGTTTTACCCCGACTTGTTCCCAATTTGCGATAGAAGCAATCCGACTTCACGGTTTCATAAAAGGCGTTTGGTTAGCCAGCAAACGTCTATTAAAATGCCATCCCTTATCCGAGGGTGGTTATGACCCGGTTCCGCAACCAAAGCGAAGAAACTGAAGACTATGGAATCACAACGCAATCTACTCCTGATCGGTTTGCTGTTCGTGAGCTTTTTGCTCTGGCAACAGTGGGAGTCCGACAAGGCTCCCAAGCCGGCCCCGACTACCGTGGCCCAAACCGAACATTTCGTACCTGAAGCCGGTCAATCCGGTGATATTCCTCAGGTTTCCGAGCAAGCCAATGCGACTGCCGCACGCAAGCTGATCACCGTCTCCTCCGACGTGCTCAAGCTGACTCTGGATACCCAGGGTGGCGACATCGTCTCTGCTGAACTGCTGGCCCACAAGCTGGAAGAAGGCAAGGATCAACCGTTCGTACTGCTGACCAGCCAGCCTGAGCATCTTTATGTTGCCCAGAGCGGTCTGGTTGGTCGCGATGGTCCTGACAGCCAGGCCCAGGGTCGTCCCACCTATGAAGCCGCCCAGACAAGCTACCAGCTGGCTGATGGTCAGGATCAAGTCGTCGTACCGATGACCTGGACCGACAGCAAGGGCGTTGTCTTCACCAAGGAGTTCATCCTCAAGCGTGGTGACTATGCCGTTGGCGTCGACTACAAGATCGACAACAAATCCGCCGAGCCGGTACAGGTGCAGTTCTACGGTCAGCTGAAGCAGACCGTGGCGACTCCGAAAGACCAGCAAGGCCATGCCATGGTAGCCAGTGCTTACCGCGGCGGTGCCTTCTCCACTGAAGATACCCGCTACAAGAAGTACACCTTCGACGAGATGAAGGATGCCGACCTGAGCAAGACCACCAAGGGTGGTTGGGTCGCCATGCTGCAACACTACTTCGTCTCTGCTTGGGCTCCGAACGCAAACGATACCAACAGCTTCTACAGCCGTGTGATCCCGGGCAAAGGCCAGGCAATCATCGGTTACAAGGCGCCGATGGTTGACGTGGCTGCCGGTCAACAGGCCGAAGTGACCAGCAAACTGTGGGTTGGCCCCAAGCTGCAAGACCAGATGGCCAAGGTGGCAAACCACCTCGACCTGACCGTCGATTACGGCTGGCTGTGGTTCATCGCCCAACCGCTGCACTGGCTGCTGACCGTGTTCCACGGCTTCGTCCAGAACTGGGGTGTGGCCATCATCATGCTGACCCTGCTGGTGCGCGGCATCATGTTCCCGCTGACCAAGGCCCAGTACACCTCCATGGCCAAGATGCGCATGCTGCAACCCAAGATTGCGGCCCTGCGCGAGCGCTTCGGCGACGATCGCCAGAAGATGTCTCAGGGCATGATGGAGCTGTACAAGAAGGAGAAGGTCAACCCGCTGGGTGGCTGTCTGCCGATCCTGGTTCAGATGCCCATCTTCATTGCTCTCTACTGGGCACTGATGGAGTCTGTTGAGCTGCGCCACGCGCCGTTCGCCCTGTGGATCACCGACCTGTCAGTGAAGGACCCCTTCTTCGTGCTGCCAATCCTCATGGGTGCCTCCATGTGGTATCTGCAGAAGATGAGCCCGACCACCGTGACCGACCCGATGCAGCAGAAAGTGATGCAGTTCATGCCGATCATCTTCACTTTCATGTTCCTCTGGTTCCCGGCTGGTCTGACTCTCTACTGGCTGGTAAGCAACGTTATCTCCATCACCCAGCAGACCATCATCTATCGTCAGCTGGAGAAGAAAGGCCTGCACACTCGTAACTGATGCGCAGCTAATCTTCCCGTGATGACAAAAGAGGCGGCCTTCGGGCCGCCTTTTTTATTACAATGTCTCCCACTACGTTTTCCTATCAGCGAACAAACGAGCCAAGCAAGATGACTACAGATACGATCGTGGCCCAGGCCACCGCCCCCGGCCGTGGTGGCGTCGGCATAGTCCGGGTATCCGGCCCCGCCGCCGAACAGGTTGCCGAGATAGTGCTCGGTAAGTGCCCGCGGGTACGCTACGCCGAATATCTGCCGTTCAGGGATGAGCAAGGCGAAGTACTGGATCAGGGCATAGCCCTGCTGTTCAAGGCCCCCAACAGCTTCACCGGCGAAGATGTGCTGGAGCTGCAGGGCCACGGTGGCCCCGTCATCATGGACATGCTGATCCGCCGGATTCTGCAAATTGAAGGGATCCGCCCTGCTCGCCCCGGCGAGTTCAGCGAGCGCGCCTTCATCAACGACAAGCTGGATCTGGCCCAAGCCGAGGCGATAGCCGACCTTATTGAAGCCTCCAGCGAACAGGCTGCCCGCAGCGCCATGCACTCCCTGCAGGGGCAGTTCTCCAGCAAGATCCAGCAGCTGGTGGAAAACCTGACCCGGCTGCGTATCTATGTGGAAGCGGCCATCGACTTCCCAGACGAGGAGATCGATTTCCTCTCCGATGGCAAGGTGGCGGGCGACCTCTACGCCATCATGTCCGAGCTGGACGACGTGCGTGGTGAAGCCAAGCAGGGCGCCCTGCTGCGGGAAGGGATGAAGGTGGTGATCGCCGGTCGTCCCAACGCCGGCAAATCGAGTCTGCTCAACGCTCTGGCAGGCCGTGAGTCTGCCATCGTTACCGAGATTGCCGGTACCACCCGCGACGTGTTGCGCGAGCACATCCATCTCGATGGCATGCCGTTGCATATCATCGACACCGCCGGCCTGCGCGATACCCAGGACAAGGTGGAGCAGATCGGTATCGAGCGCGCCTGGGCCGAGATCGAGCAGGCCGATCGGGTGCTGTTTATGGTAGATGGCACCACCACAGACGCAGTCGACCCGCGCGAAATCTGGCCGGAATTTGTTGATCGGTTGCCAAAAAACATCGGTCTCACCGTCATTCGCAACAAAGCTGACCTGACTGGCGAAGATCTGGCACCGAGTCAGGAGCAGGGCCACGCAGTCTACCGCATCTCCGCCAAGACCGAGCTGGGGCTGCCCGCCCTGCGCGAGCACCTGAAGGCTTGCATGGGCTTCCAGGGCAACACCGAAGGGGGCTTTATGGCCCGCCGCCGCCATCTGGATGCACTGGAGCGCGCCGCTGAGCGCCTGCTGGTGGCCAAGGAGCAGCTGGAAGTGTTCGTGGCTGGCGAGCTGGTGGCCGAAGAGTTGCGCCTGGCGCAGGAGTCCCTCTCCGAGATCACCGGTGAATTCAGCTCCGACGATCTGCTGGGCCGCATCTTCTCCAGCTTCTGCATCGGCAAATAAGCTTGTACCGCAGACAAAAAAAGCCCGGGTTCGTCCCGGGCTTTTTTGTCTGTTTTTTGTCCACAAACCTAGAGGCGGCGAAGACACCACATGAAGTAAGCGCCCCCCAATAGGGTGGAGACCAGCCCGACCGACACCTCCTGCGGGAAGAGGATCTGCTGACCGACCCAGTCCGCCGATACCATCAACAAGGCGCCGGAAGCGGCGGCCCCAAGCAGGTGCCAGCGAGCCCGCACCAACCCCATCAACTTGGCCATATGTGGCGCCAGAAGACCAACGAACGAGAGCGGCCCGACCACCAGGGTGGCACTGGCGGTGAGCACGCCCACCAGCAGCAGGATGGCAAGCTGGGCACGGTTGAGGCGAATGCCAAGCGCGGTCGCTACAGCACTCCCCATCGGCAGCAGATCGAGCCAGCGGCTGACAAGCAGGCAGGCGGCCAGCATCAACAGCGCCAGCCCCACCAGCCCATAGGCCACCGACAGGGTGACGTAATAGGTGGAACCAGACATCCAGGCGAGCAGTTGCTGCACCCGCATGTCGCCGTTGGCCAGCGCGATAGCCTGCAGCGGCTCAAACAGTGCCGTGATGGCGATCCCTGAGAGCAGGATCCGCTCCGGCTGGAAGCCGTGCTTGCGATTGACCAGCACCAGCAGCAAGAGACAAGCGAAGGCACCGAGCAGGCCACCGGCCAGCATCAACGGCAGGGGCAATGCAGGCAGCAACAGCATCGTGGCTATCACCCCCATAAAGGTGCCGCCGCTCACCCCCAGCAGCTCCGGGCTCGCCATCGAGTTGTTGCTGACCCGCTGCAACAGAGTGCCCGCCAGCGCCAGCAGTACGCCAGCCGCCCCCGCAGCCAGAGTGCGCGGCAGTCGCCACTCCAGCTGGGCCTGCCAGCGCAGCCAACTTGGCCAACTCCAGCCCGTCATTCCCTGCCCAGCCAGCAGGGAGGCGACCACGGCCAGCAGCAGCCCGACCAGCAACAGGCCGATAAGGCGAGCCGGTGCCGAATGGCGAGCCACCAGCAGGCCGGCGTTAGCCTTCGGCGTACCCGACTTGATACCTAGGCGCGGGATCAGCCAGAGCAGCAGCGGCGCCCCCAGCAGGGCGGTCATGGCGCCGGTGGGGATCAAGACTGGCCAGAAGCGGCTCAGGCTCTGCAGCAGCAGATCGGTCGCCGCCAGCAGCAGGGCACCGAGGATCGGAGCCCACAGCAGCCGCTGGCCGAGCTGGCGGATCCCGAGCAGCCGCACCATGGCGGGCGCTGCCAACCCGATAAAGCCGATCAGCCCCACCACGCTCACCACGCAAGCGGTGACAAACACCGCCAGCCCCAGTCCGGCAAAACGCAGATGCTGCAGGGAGACCCCCAGACTGCGGGCGCTGGCATCATCCAGCTCCAGCACCGCCAGCGGGCGCACCAGTACTGCGGCCAGCAAAGCGGCTGCCAGCAGGCGGGGCAACAGGTAACTCACCCCGCTCCAGCTGTTCTGCACTAGCGAGCCACTACCCCACACCAGCAAGCCTTTCAGCTCCTCCTGAAAGAACAGCAAGAGCCCCATGCTGATGGCCGCCAGATAGAGGTTGATCACCAGCCCGGCAAAGACGATGACCACCGGATTGAGCTGGCGACGCCAGGCCAGGGCAAACACCAGTGCCATCGCAAGGCTGCCGCCGGCCATGGCGATCCACTCCCGCCCCAGCAGCAACCAGGAGGGGGCAAACAGGGTCACCATCATCAACGCCAATTGGGCACCGGAGGCCACCCCCAAGGTGGTCGGTGACGCGAGCGGGTTGCGCAGCACCTGCTGCATCAGGGTGCCCGCCAGCCCGAGCGCCGCCCCGGCCAACAGGGTGACAGCCAAGCGAGGTAGCCAGCTGAAATGCACCACCGCTTGGCTGACATCATCCAGATTGGGGGCTAAGAGGCTCTGCCACCAGAGCGCACCGGGCAGCTGGCGAGCCAGCTCCCAATACGCGAGCGAGATGGTCAACCCCAGCAGGATCGAGACTGGCCGCAGCAGCGGCGATGTGAGCAGTCGCTTCATCGGCTAGCCTCCATACGCTCGACATCTTGCAGCAATGCATCGCTGAGCAGACCGGCGAAACGGCGGGCGGCCAATACGCCGCCAAAACTCCAGACCGCAGGCAGATGCAGCACGGGCGCCTGCCGTACCAGCGGCAGATGCTGCCACAGCCCAGGCTCCTGCAGCCGTTCGCTCACCCCTACCGGGATGGGATCGACCACCACCAGCCGCGCGGTTGGCAAGGTCATAAACTGCTCGATGCTGACCACCGAGAAACCCCAGTTATTGGTCTGATTCTGCCAGCCATTGCGCAGCCCAAGCCGCGTCATCACCGCATCGAACAGGCTATGACGACCAAACACCCGCACATGGCGCTCATCGATAAACTGCACCACCAGCAGGGGCGGCAGATCCGCAGGCAATCCGGCCTGCATACTGGCGAGATCCCGATCCAGCCCGGCCAGCAGCCGTTCGCCCTCGGCGGTTTTGCCCACCATACGGGCGAGAGTCAGGGTCACCTCGTGCAGCCGCTGCCATAGATCGGTTTGCCCATCATAGAGGGCGATGGTACTCACCGGTGCAATGCGGGAAAGAGTTGGCGCCAGCGGGGCCGCCAGCGGCGAGATGAGGATGCGATCGGGTTTGAGCTCTGCCAGCAGCTCACGGTTGGGCTGGGTGCGCAGGCCGATATCCACCACTCCGGCAGGTAGCCGTGGCTCGCCGACCCATGCCTGATAGGGGCCTGCATCCCCAACGGCCAGCGGCGTCACCCCGAGTGCCAGCAGGGTCTCGGCGATGGTCCAGTCGACGGTGGCGATACGGGGTAGCGGCGCAGAGGCGCTCGGAGATGTTTCGGCCTGCGCCGCAAGTGGCAGCAGCAGGCTGACGAGACAAGGAGCCATCTTCAATAAAAGGTTCAAGGATGCCCCCGGTCAGACGATGGCGATGGGATGAGCATGAGCCGGGTGGCGCATGACCTCCATCGGAATGCCATAGATGGCGTGCAGAGTCTCGCTAGTCATGATCCCCTCAGGTTCGCCGTGGGTGAGCAGGCGGCCGGAGTGGAGCGCCACCAGCCGATCGCAGAAGCGGGAGGCCATATTGATGTCGTGAATGACGATGATGACCCCGAGGTTTAGCTGACGGCTCAACTGCTTGACGAGCGTCAGCACCTCCACCTGATGGGCCACGTCCAGCGCGGCCAGCGGCTCGTCCAGCAGGATGAAGCGGCTCTCCTGGGCCAGCAGCATCGCCAGCCAGACCCGCCCCCGCTCGCCGCCGGAGAGGGTATCCACCAGCCGATCGGCAAAGCGTTCGGTATGGGTAAGGGCGATGGCCCGATCGACCTGACGGTGATCCTCCGCCCCCATCCGGCCCAGCAGGCCACGCCAGGGGTAGCGGCCCATCTCCACCAGCTCCCGCCCGAGCAGATTCTCGGCGCTCGGCAGATGCTGGGGCAGATAGGCCACCTGACGGGCAAACTCCCGGTTGCCCCAGTCGGGCAGCGGCTTGCCATCGAACAGGATCTCGCCGTCGCTGAGGGGTTGCTGGCGAGCCAGCAGCTTGAGCAGGGTCGATTTGCCCGAACCATTGTGGCCGATGAGGCCATAGACCTGCCCCTGCTCGAAACGCAGGTCGGTGGAGTGCAGCAGCGTGCGGTCATTGACCGTGAAGCTGGCTGATTTCATCTCAAACATAAGCAATTCCTGTGCTGGCTTGCCGCCAATCTCATCGGTGCCGGTATCAAGCCGGCACCTCGCAATCCAGATGGGCGATCGCATCGCGGCTCACTTCGGCGCGGCGCGCCCCGGTCAGCTCAGTGAGCTGGCCCTGGCGCATCTCCAGCAGGCGATCGGCCAGCGGGAAGTAGTGATCGTCGTGACTGATGGCAATCACCGTCTTGCCCATCTCCTTGAGGCGCGGCAACAGCACCTGATAGAAGATGCGGCGGAACTGGGGATCCTGATCCGCAGCCCACTCGTCGAACAGCATCACCTCGCGCTGCTCGGCCAGCGCCAGCAGCAGGGCGACCCGCTTGCGCTGCCCTTGGGAGAGATCGATATCGGCGATAAAGCCATGCTCAATGGTGAGCTTGCTGCCCATCTGCAACAGCTCCAGCCACTCGGCCACCAGCTCATCCTTGGGTTCCGGCCCCAGCAGGTGCTGGAACAGGTGATAGTCGGTGAAGATGGCGGAGAAGAGCGCCAGATAGCCGTTGCGATCGGTGATCGGCTCACCATCCAGCAGGATCCTGCCCGATACCGGCTGGTAAAGGCCGGTCAGCAGCATGGCCAGCGTCGACTTGCCGGATCCGTTGCCACCGATGATGAAGATCTGCTCCCCCTTTTCGATGACCAGATCGATGGGACCGACCGCAAAACCGCCCTCCCCCTGATAGTGAAAGCTCACCTGCTCCAGCTCGATACGCTGCCAGGGGCGGATGGCGGGCGGCAGCGGGAAGTCCGCATCCGGCTCGGCCAGATTGAGGGCGGCGATCTTGTCGAACGCCACCTGAGCGGCAAGCAGGGTCGGCAGGGCGCCAATCCCCTGCAACAGCGGGGTGCGCAGGAACAGCAGGGTCAGCGCAAAGGTGGCGGCCACATTGGTGTTGGCCCAGCCAAGGCCGTTAGCCAGAAAGAAGACCAGACCGATGGCCCCCAGCATCATGATATTCGACCAGTTCACCGCGCTAAGGTGATAGGTGTCGGCGCGAATGATCTGCTGGCGGTAGTCACGGGCATTTTGCTCATAGAGCTGGTGGTAAACGAAGTGAGCCCGCTCGCGGTTGAGCGCCAGCTCCTTGCTGCCAGCGATGATGGCCTGATAGTTCTGATAGAGCCGATCTTCGGCCTGACGCATGTGGGAGAGATGGCGATAAACACGGTTCACCAGCAGCCAGCCCACCACCATGGTGACGGTGACCCAGAGCGCGGTCACCCCGAGCAGAGCGGGAGAGAGCCAGCCGAGGTAAAGGGCAGAACCCAGCGTGAGCACCAGCCCCTGCACCAGCTCAGGCAGGCGCACGAAGGCAATGGTGATCTGGCCGATATCGCTGGAGAGGGAGGCCTGCAGCGGCCCCTGACCAATCTGGCGGATGCGGGCGACATCGGTATCCAGCAGTTGCTTGAGCAGACGGCCTCGCAACCGGTAGACAAAATGGTGACCGAGAGTGGTCAGGGCCAGCTGAGATCCGAGTGTGATCACCAGCAGCAGCACTATCAGGCCGACCAGCTGACCGAGGATCGGCAGCGGATCACCTATAGATTCGATAAGAGACTGATTGATAAAAGCAATGACACCAATCCCGCTGACGGCACTGAGCAGACTGAGCAGGGTGATGGCGATAAAGGGCCAACGATATTGGCGATAAACCAGAGACAAGAGTTCCATAACGGACCGGTATTCCAGAGAGATCAGAACAACTGCGGGTGAAAAGAAGGGCGGGAATCCGGTTCCCGCCCGACTTCGATTACCAGCGGTAGTTGATGCTGCCCACTACGCTGCGCGGCTCGCCGTAGTAGCAGTAATAGTCACAACTGGCCACGTAGGTTTCACCCAGCAGGTTGTTGACGTTGAGCTGGGCACGCCAGTTCTTGGCAAAGTCATACCCGATCATCGCATCCCAGACGGTATGGGCCGGCACCTCGGCAGAGCCGTAGATGGGGGTGTAGTCCGCATTCGCGGCGCCAATACCCACGCTGGAACCGATATAACGTACACCGGTACCCAGCTCCAGACCCGAAGCCACCCCTTGCTGCACCTTGTAGTTGCCCCAGAAGGAGGCCTGGTGGCGAGGGATCAGGCTGGCACGGCGATCGCCACTGCCGGTGTCGTTGGTTTTGGCATCGGTGTAGGTATAAGCAGCGGTCAGACGCAGCGCATCGGTCACCTGCACGCTCCCTTCCAGCTCAACCCCCTGAGAGGTCACTTCACCCGCCTGGGTCTGCTGGCCGGAACCGGTAGAGACCAGCGAGTTGGTCTGGGCCAGATCGAACAGCGCCAGATTGATGTAACCGTCGAGGAAGGCAGGCGCATACTTCACGCCTGTCTCGTAGAGCTTGCCCTTGAGCGGCTTGTAGGAACTCTTGGTGTTGGGATCTATCCCCGGCAGCACCTCGAACGACTCGGCATAGGCAAAGTAGGGAGAGAGGCCGTTGTCAGCCAGATACATCAGGCTGCCCGAGAGGGATAGCTCGTGATCGTACTGGCGCTCGTCCTTGCTGGTATTGGTGTTGTGGGTCTCCACATAGTCAAAACGGCCACCACCAGTCAGCAACCAGCGATCGTCCCAGCGGATCTGGTGCTGGGCATAGAGACCGCTCTGGCCCTTGCTGCTCTTCTGGTGAGTAGCAGTCGACTCGTCAAAACTGGGGAAGCCGCTGTAATCCGGGTTCATGGTATTGATTGAGCCCATACCGTAGTTGTCGGCCTCGACCCCTTCATTGACGTGACGCTGCAGATCTACCCCCAGCAGCAAGGTCTGCTCGGTGCTGTCGGTGTTCCAGTAGCCCACCATCTGGTTGTCCATAGTGGCACTCTTGGTATTGCCATCGCGGTAAACCAGGCCACGACTGGCGGTTGTGCCTTCATAGGTCGGGAAGATATAGGTCTGGCGCAGCAGCAGATCGTTGTAGTTGAAGCGGACGTTCTGCTTGAACTCCCAGCTCTGGTTGAGCTGGTGGGCCAGCTCATAACCGGTGGAGATCTGGGTATTGCGGTTGCGATCGTAATCCGGCTGGCTCAGGTTGGTTGAGGGATCAGTCTGGCCACCTGACGTATTCAGGGTGCCATAGACCGGGAAAAAGCCGTTGGTCGGGACCCCTTCGTCGTGCAGGAAGCTGGCCAGCAGGGTCAGGCGGGTACGATCCGAAAGATCGAAGGTGACGCTCGGCGCCAGATAAACCCGATCGTTGTAAGTACCGGTAAGCACCCCATCACGCTCTTTATAAAGAGCAACCATGCGGTAACGGCTGTTGTCGGAGAGCGCGTCAGATACGTCCACCCCGACTTGACGATGATCCCGGCTGCCAAGCTGCAGATCCACCTGCCCTTGCGGCGTGGCGGTCGGCCGCTTGCTGATGGCATTGATCACCCCGCCCGGAGGCGCCTCACCGTAAAGGATCGAGGCAGGCCCCTTTAGCACTTCCACACTCTCCAGACCGAACGGTTCCGGCGTCCAGACGTAGTAGCCGGTGCCAAACAAGCGGTTGCCATCCAGATAAGAGGCGGCATCGAAGCCACGCACCTTGAACCAGTCGGTGTTGTTGTCTGAGCCATAGAGGCCGGTCAATACGCCGGAACGGTAGCGAATCGCTTCATCCAGCTGCAACACGGCGTGCTGATCCAGTTCCTCGCGATTAACCACGGAGACGGCGCGAGGGGTCTCGGCCATCGGCACTTCCACCTTCATGGCCGTACCTGTCACCACCATGGTTTCGCTGGCTTTGGGCAGCTCAGCGGTGGTTTGTTCGGCCATCAGCGGCAGGGAGACGAGCAAACCGGAGAGCGAAAGCACGCCGAAGGCGCCCTTCTTGCCAGGTCCTATAGTGTATTTTTGCGCAATCATATTAAAGTCTCGTTTATCAATGAGTTATGTTGTTTTAATTGTTATTTGTGGTCGTTTGTCACGACATCACCCTGTTCCATGGGCGAATAAAGCAGCGCAATCCTACTACAGGAGCCGTGATCGAATCGATTCAATAATTGCTAATCATTTGCATCTACATTGTTATCTAGCTGCATCGTTGGCAGGATTTCGCGGGAGATGGGAGCCATCAGGAGAGCTATGAGCGGAGAAGAAAATGGAGAGGAATATAAAGAAGCAGAAAAAAGATCGGCAGGATGGATCCGGTGGCATTATCTGACTGGATCCATTATCCCCAAGCTTTATCCATATTTATCCACATCCTTTGGAGTTAGAATCCGGCTTCGCCTCTTTTCTCTGAATCAGGATCCATTCCATGGCAAAACTCAATATCGTCGTCGGTTCCATGCTGGGGGCCGCCGAATATGTCGCCGATCATGTGGCCAATCTGCTGGAACAGGCGGGTCACCAGACCCGGATCCACAACCCCGCATCGCTGACCGAGGTACTGGATGAGCCCGGATCCATCCTGCTGGTGGTCACTTCCACCCATGGTGCCGGGGATGTGCCCGACAACCTGCAGCCCTTCGCCAAGGATCTTGCCGAGCAGCATCCGGATCTTAACTCACTGAAATATGGAGTGATCGCTCTTGGTGACAGCAGTTATGACACCTTCTGTCAGGGCGGCAAGACAGTGGATCGGCTGCTGGCCGAGTGTGGTGCCAGCCGGATCGGCGAACGGCTCGACATCGATGTAACCCGTTACGAGATACCGGAAGATGCGGCAGAAGCCTGGATCCATAACTGGATGACCATGATCGCCTGATCACTCACGGGAGATCCGCAATAAAAGTGCGATCTCCCGACTTATCCCCAGATCGGCTATCCACCAGGTTATTAACAGCTGGATCTTGCCAAGTTGTTCTACACGGTTACCCACAGCAATCCATATAAATGTGCATAACTACAGGTTTAACCTCTGTAAAACCTATAGTTATCCTATGAATGAGATCTTGTTCAGGTTTGCACTGTGCATAAAAGTCAGGGTTGTCCCACGGTTCAAGGAGCCAGGATCCAAGCTTTTCCACAAGCTGGGATCGCCTTTAACTGAATGATCTTTATGATCAAAAAGTGCTTATCAACAGATCTGGCTGATCCTAATAAAAGATCCAGTAAAAGATCGATCTAAAGATCCTTAAGATCTATTTAGTGGATCCTCTCTTCATACTGAACGTTAAGTAGACGTTCCCCTCAGGGCGTGAAACAGATAGAATGTTCCGCCTTTTAGCCCAGGCAAATACAGATCTTCAGGCGTGCAGATCAAGGTGATCCCAATGCAATACCATGAACAATTTGATGTGATCGTCGTCGGTGGCGGTCATGCCGGAACCGAAGCAGCAACAGCGGCAGCCCGTATGGGCATGAATACCCTGTTGCTGACCCACAATATCGATACGCTGGGGCATATGTCCTGCAACCCGGCGATCGGCGGGATCGGCAAGGGACACCTGGTCAAGGAAGTTGACGCTCTCGGCGGGATCATGGCGCGTGCCATCGATCTTGGCGGGATCCAGTTCCGCACTCTCAACTCATCCAAAGGGCCGGCTGTACGTGCTACCCGCGCTCAGGCTGATCGCCTGCTTTACAAGGCTGTCGTGCGCCAGATGCTGGAGAACTACCCCAACCTGAAGATCTTCCAGCAAGCCTGTGACGATCTCATCATGGACGGGGATCGTGTTGCCGGTGTGGTGACCCAGAGCGGGATCCGCATTAGCGGCAAGACTGTGGTGTTGACCGTAGGCACCTTCCTGAATGGTTTGATCCATATCGGGATGGAGAACTACAAGGGCGGCCGTGCCGGGGATCCTCCCTCGATCGCCCTCGCTCAGCGCCTGCGCGAACTGCCGCTGCGCATCGATCGCCTCAAGACCGGCACACCGCCCCGCATCGATGCCCGCAGCGTCGATTTCTCCGTAATGCAGGAGCAGCACGGTGACGATCCGCGTCCGGTATTCTCTTTCATCGGTGATGCCAGCCAGCATCCCCGTCAGGTGCCTTGCTACGTAACTCATACCAACGAGCGCACCCACGATGTGATCCGCAATAACCTGGATCGCAGCCCCATGTACGCCGGGGTGATCGAAGGGATTGGCCCGCGCTACTGCCCGTCGATCGAGGACAAGATCACCCGCTTTGCCGACAAGACTGCGCACCAGATCTTTGTCGAGCCGGAAGGCCTGACCACCCACGAGCTTTACCCGAACGGGATCTCCACCAGCTTGCCGTTTGACGTGCAGGTGCAGATCGTTCGCTCCGTGCGTGGCTTCGAGAATGCCCACATCACCCGCCCGGGTTATGCCATCGAGTACGATTTCTTCGATCCGCGGGATCTCAAGGCCAACATGGAGAGCAAGTGCATTCCAAACCTGTTCTTCGCTGGCCAGATCAACGGGACGACCGGTTACGAAGAGGCTGCGGCACAAGGCCTGATGGCTGGTCTGAACGCGGCCCTGCGTGCGCAGGACAAGGATCCATGGAATCCGCGTCGGGATCAGGCCTACATGGGGGTGATGATGGACGATCTCTCTACCCTGGGTACCCGCGAGCCCTATCGCATGTTCACCAGTCGTGCCGAATATCGCCTGCTGCTGCGTGAAGACAACGCCGATATCCGCCTGACCACCATCGGTCGCGAACTGGGTCTGGTGGATGACGAGCGCTGGAGCAAGTTCAACGCCAAGATGGAACAGGTCGAGCTGGAGCGTCAGCGTATGCGCTCGACCTGGATCCACCCGCAGCATCCGTCACTGGAGGCGGTCAACGCCCTGGTCAACACCCCGCTGACGCGCGAACAGAGCCTGGAAGAGCTGCTGCGCCGTCCGGAAGTGACCTACGATGCCCTGATGACCATCGAAGGGATCGGCCCTGCTGTGGCGGATCCTGCCGCTGCCGAGCAGGTGGAAATCCAGATCAAGTACGCCGGTTACATCGATCGTCAGCAGGACGAAGTGGAGAAGCAGCTGCGCAACGAGAACACCCTGTTGCCGCTGGATCTCGACTATCGCGATGTGAATGGCCTCTCCAACGAGGTGAAAGCCAAGCTCAACGATGCCAAGCCGCAGACCATCGGTCAGGCTTCCCGTATCTCCGGCATCACCCCGGCGGCCATCTCCATTCTGCTGGTGCACCTGAAAAAACACGGCCTGCTGCGTAAAACCGCCTGAGGATTCTTACCGTTGGAAAATATGCTGGAAAGATTGAACGGCCTGCTCATGCAGGCCGGAATTGTTATCACCGATACCCAAAAGAGCCAACTGGTGCAGCTGGTCGAGTTGCTGCACAAGTGGAACAAGGCTTACAATCTCACCTCGGTTCGTGATCCGGACGCCATGCTGGTCAAGCATATCCTCGACAGTCTGGTGGTAAGCCCCCACTTGCACGGGGAGCGCTTCATCGATGTGGGGACCGGTCCCGGCTTGCCTGGACTGCCGCTGGCCATCATCAACCCGGACAAGCAGTTCGTTCTGCTGGACAGTCTGGGCAAACGGATCAACTTCATCCGCCAGGTCATTCTGGAGCTGGGGTTGACCAATGTGACGCCGATCAAATCCCGGGTGGAAGAGTATCAACCCGAAGTCGGGTTTGATGGTGTACTCAGCAGAGCGTTCGCTTCGCTGGAGGACATGCTGAGCTGGTGTCACCACCTGCCGTCAGAACAGGGCAGCTTCCTCGCGCTCAAGGGACAATATCCCGCAGAGGAGCTGGCCCAGTTGCCTGCCAATATCCGTCTGGTAGCCTGTCATGAGTTGCGGGTGCCGGAGCTGGAAGGCGAACGTCATCTGCTGGAATTCAAACATATCCAGCCCGAATAGGGTCGCAGTTTCATTTAGGGGATAGTGTGGGAAAAGTCATTGCCATAGCCAACCAGAAGGGTGGAGTGGGTAAAACCACCACCTGTGTGAACCTGGCCGCCTCCATGGCCGCCACCCGGCGCAAGGTGCTGGTGATCGATCTGGATCCGCAGGGCAATGCCACCATGGGCAGCGGCGTCGACAAGTACGAAGTCGAGCGCACCGCCTATGAGCTGCTGATCGAAGATGCCCCCATCAGCGAGGTGATCATCCCCGAAACTTCCGGTGGCTATCACCTGATCGCCGCCAATGCCGACGTGACCGCAGCCGAAATCCGCCTGATGGAGTTTTTCGCCCGCGAGATCCGCCTGCGCAATGCGCTGGCCTCGGTGCGGGACAAGTACGACTACGTCTTTATCGACTGTCCCCCTTCCCTCAACATGCTGACCGTGAATGCCATGGCCGCTGCCGACTCCGTGCTGGTGCCCATGCAGTGCGAATACTATGCGCTGGAAGGGCTCACCGCCCTGGTCGACACCATCAGCAAGCTGGCCGCCGTGGTCAATCCTGATCTCAAGATCGAAGGGGTGCTGCGTACCATGTACGATCACCGCAACCGGCTGGCCAATGATGTGTCCGATCAGCTAAAACAGCACTTCGGCGACAAGGTCTACCGCACCATCATTCCCCGCAACGTCAGACTGGCGGAGGCGCCGAGCTTCGGTGCGCCGGCCATGCACTATGACAAATCATCGGTGGGCGCCAAGGCCTACCTGGCTCTGGCTGGCGAGATCCTGCGCCGCCAGGAGCAGGAACGTCAGGCGACCATCGCAGACCGAGAGAGCGTATGACTCCGAAAAAACGTGGACTGGGCAAGGGGCTGGATGCTCTGCTCAGTACCAGCACGGCTGCCCGCCAGAAACAGGTGATGAGCGATCAACGTACCGAGCAGGCCATGGCACCCACCAATCAGGGTGAGCTGCGCAAGCTGCCGGTCGAGTGGCTGCACTCGGGCAAGTATCAGCCACGCAAGGACATGTCGCAGGATGCGCTGGAAGAGCTGGCCAACTCCATCCGCGCCCAGGGGGTGATCCAGCCCATCGTGGTGCGCCCGGTCGCCGAACACTCTTTTGAAATCATCGCTGGCGAGAGGCGCTGGCGCGCGTCCCAGCTGGCCCGACTTGAAGTGGTACCCTGTATCGTCAAGGATGTACCTGACGAAGCTGCGGTGGCCATCGCGCTGATTGAGAACATCCAGCGCGAAGATCTCAACGCCATCGAAGAGGCGGTCGCCCTGCAGCGACTGCTGACCGAATTTGAACTCACCCACCAGCAGGTGGCCGAGGCGGTGGGCAAGTCCCGCACCACGGTGACCAACCTGTTGCGTCTCAACCAGCTCAACGATGACGTGAAGCGTTTCGTCGAGCATGGCGATCTCGACATGGGCCATGCCCGTGCCCTGCTGGCCCTGAGTGGCCAGGCCCAGTCCGAACTGGCCAAGCTGGTTGCCCAGAAAGGGCTGACTGTGCGTGATACCGAAAAGCTGGTGCAAAAGGCGCTGGAGCCGGCAAAAGCCAGGGTCGAACCGGTCCGCGATCCCCAGTTCGGTTACCTGGAGCGTCAGCTGGCTGAAAAAATTGGCAATCAGGTACAACTTCAGCCTGGCAAGCGGGATAGCGGAAAGTTAGTAATTAGTTACGAGAACTTGTCCGATTTGGACCGCATATTGGGCTATTTTGGCGTGTCGGAATCGTGATTTTTACGCTTTTTGTAGTAATAAAACATCCATTCCTTTTGATATGGGCATAACCCTGATTTTGCGCTGAAAGCCGCAAAAATTAAGGATTTTTGTCATATTGCAATAGTGGCCCTCAAGGGTATAATTTGACCGGCTTTTAGAGCTGTTAACATGGGGTCTTCGGATCCCGATTTTTTACAGTTCTGTAATGTTCAGGGGTAGGTTGGTGAAGCAGAAAATAGCCTTGGAAGGTTTGACACTGGCCTTGGTTATGCTCGTTTGTCAGCTGGTCCTGATCCTGGCGATGAGTGCCGTCTGGTATTACCTGACTGGTGCCAGCGCCGGTTATTCCGCCCTTTACGGAGGGGGGATGTACTGGGTTCCTCAGGCCTTGTTCACTCTCTGGGTACTGCGCCGCAAGGTAACGGCCGAGAGTGTGGGTCTGGTTCTGCGGGACTTTTATGGTGGGGCAGGGATTAAGCTCATTACTACAACAGGTCTATTCGCCCTGATGTTTGGTGCGGGAGTCGAGGTCGTTACCGTCTCGTTTTTCGCCACTTATATCCTCGCCCTCGTTGTACAGTGGATAGTCTCATTCACGCTTAACAACCACTATTAGGAAAACTCATGTCTGCAACCGGAGAAGTCCTGACTCCTCAGGGATATATCTCCCACCACCTGACCCACCTGCAAGTCGGGTCCGGGTTCTGGACGGTGAATATCGACTCAATGGTATTTTCCGTCGTGCTAGGCGCCCTGTTTATCCTGTTGTTCCGCAAAGTAGCCGTCAACGCTACCAGCGGGGTGCCGGGTAAGCTGCAGTGCTTTGTGGAGATGCTGGTCGAGTTTGTGAATGGTAACGTCAAAGACATCTTTCACGGTCGCAACAAGGTCATCGCACCTTTGGGGCTGACGGTGTTTGTCTGGATCTTCCTGATGAACCTGATGGATCTGATCCCTGTTGACTTTATCCCTCACGCTGCACAATTGATGGGTATTCCCTATCTGCGTGTGGTTCCCTCCGCTGACGTTAACATCACCATGTCCATGGCTTTGGGCGTGTTCTTCTTGATTCTGTACTACAGCATCAAGGTCAAGGGTATCGGCGGGTTTGTGAAGGAGCTGACTCTTCAGCCTTTCAATCACCCGGCTGCCATCCCGGTTAACCTCATCCTGGAAACTGTTACGCTGGTATCCAAACCGGTCTCTCTGGGTCTTCGACTGTTCGGCAACATGTATGCTGGCGAACTGATCTTTATCCTGATTGCGGGTTTGCTACCCTGGTGGTCACAGTGGATTCTGTCCGTGCCTTGGGCAATTTTCCACATCCTGATCATCACTTTGCAGGCATTCATCTTCATGGTTCTGACCATCGTCTATCTGTCGATGGCGCAGGAAGACCATTGATGATGCGACTCAAATAATCCTTTTTATACAATCAATTACATCTAAATAAATGGAGATCCTCATGGAAAACTTGAACATGGACCTGCTGTACATCGCTGCTGCAATGATGATGGGTCTGGCTGCTATCGGCGCTTCCATCGGTATCGGTATTCTGGGTGGTAAATTCCTGGAAGGTGCTGCTCGTCAACCTGACCTGATCCCTGTTCTGCGTACCCAGTTCTTCATCGTAATGGGTCTGGTCGATGCGATCCCGATGATCGCCGTTGGTCTGGGTCTGTACGTGATGTTTGCGGTTGCTGGCTAAGTCGTTACGACATCTCCAGGCATAACCCATTAACTAACTAAAGAGGACATCGGCTGTGAATATCAACGCCACCCTCCTCGGCCAAGCAATTGCTTTTTTCTTCTTCGTAGTGTTTTGCATGAAGTACGTATGGCCGCCGTTGATTGCTGCCATCGAAGCCCGTCAGAAAGCTATTGCTGATGGTCTCTCTTCTGCAGAGCGTGCCAAGAAAGATCTGGATTTGGCCAAGGCCAACGCCGTCGATCAGCTGAAAGAAGCCAAGCTCCAGGCTGCTGAAATCATTGAACAGGCCAACAAACGCAAGGCCCAGATCATTGATGAGGCAACTGTCGGAGCCCAGTCTGAGCGGGAAAAAATACTGGCTCAAGGCCGTGCCGAGATTGAAGCTGAACGTCATCGTGCCAAAGAAGAACTGCGCAAGCAGGTTGCTGCTCTTGCCATTGCTGGTGCAGAGAAGATCCTGGCGCGCCAAATCGACCAGGCTGCCAACAGCGACATCGTCGACAAACTGGTAGCAGAACTGTAACGGGAACGGGGCTATGTCTGAACTGACTACAATCGCTCGCCCCTACGCCAAGGCTGCTTTCGAGTTTGCCGTTGAGCACAAGGCGGTTGATCAGTGGCTGGGGATGCTCAGCTTCGCTGCACAAGTAGCGGAGAACGAGACCATCCACTCCCTGGTAAACGGCTCTGTGGCTGCCGAAGAGCTGGCAAAACTGTTTGTCAGCATCTGCGGTGAGCAACTCGACGAGCATGGCCAGAACCTGATCCGGGTAATGGCTGAGAATGGTCGCTTGGGTGTGCTGCCGGCGGTCGTTGCCGAATTTGTGGTGTTCAAGGCTGAACTGGATAAAGAAGTTCAGGCTGACGTGACATCGGCGATTGCACTGACCGACCAGCAGAAAGCCAATATTCAGGCTTCTCTGGAACAACGTCTCGCGCGCAAAGTGAAGCTGAATTGCAGCATCGATGCGTCCTTGATGGCCGGGGTGCTCATCAAGGCCGGTGATCTGGTTATCGACGGAACTGTCCGCGGTAAGCTGGATCGCATGGCTGACGCGCTGCAATCTTGATTGGGGTATTAGAGCATGCAACTGAATTCCACTGAAATCGCCGAGCTGATCAAGCAGCGCATTGCGCAGTTTGATGTAAAGAGCGAAGCGCGTAACGAAGGTACCATCGTCTCTGTAAGCGACGGTATCATTCGTGTCCACGGCCTGGCCGATGCCATGCAGGGTGAGATGATCGAGCTGCCGGGCAACCGCTACGCTCTGGCATTGAACCTGGAGCGTGACTCCGTTGGTGCCGTAGTAATGGGTCCCTATGCCGATCTGGCCGAAGGGATGAAAGTAAAAGGTACTGGCCGCATTCTGGAAGTGCCGGTTGGTCGTGGTCTGTTGGGCCGGGTGGTCAACACCCTGGGTCAGCCTATCGACGGTAAAGGTCCGGTCGAGCACGATGGCTTCTCTCCGGTAGAAGTGATTGCCCCGGGCGTTATCGAGCGTAAGTCTGTTGACCAGCCTGTCCAGACCGGTCTGAAAGCCATCGACGCCATGATCCCTATCGGTCGTGGCCAGCGTGAGCTGATCATCGGTGACCGCCAGGTAGGTAAAACTGCCATCGCGATCGACACCATCATCAACCAGAAAGACTCCGGCATTAAGTGTGTCTACGTTGCGATTGGCCAGAAGGCCTCCACCATCGCCAACGTGGTGCGCAAGCTGGAAGAGCACGGTGCTCTGGCCAACACCATCGTGGTGGTTGCCTCTGCTTCCGAAGCTGCTGCCCTGCAGTATCTGGCTCCGTACTCCGGTTGCTCCATGGGTGAGTACTTCCGTGACCGCGGTGAAGATGCCCTGATCATTTATGATGACCTGTCCAAGCAGGCCGTTGCATATCGTCAGATCTCCCTGCTGCTGCGCCGTCCGCCAGGACGTGAAGCATTCCCGGGCGACGTATTCTATCTGCACTCCCGTCTGCTGGAGCGTGCTGCTCGCGTCAACGACGAGTACGTAGAGAAGTTCACCAAGGGTGAAGTGAAGGGCAAAACCGGTTCTCTGACCGCGCTGCCGATCATCGAAACCCAGGCTGGTGACGTATCCGCGTTCGTTCCGACCAACGTGATCTCCATCACCGATGGTCAGATCTTCCTGACTTCCCAGTCTTTCAACGCCGGTATTCGTCCTGCGGTTGATCCGGGTATCTCCGTATCCCGTGTGGGTGGTGCCGCCCAGACCAAGATCGTCAAGAAGCTGTCCGGTGGTATCCGTACCGCGCTGGCTCAGTACCGCGAACTTGCTGCGTTTGCCCAGTTCTCTTCCGACCTGGACGATGCGACTCGCAAGCAGCTGGACCACGGTCAGAAAGTGACCGAGCTGATGAAGCAGAAGCAGTACTCTCCGATGAGCGTTGCTCACCAGTCGCTGGTGCTGTTCGCCGCGGAAAAAGGCTATCTCTCCGATGTCGAGCTGAACAAGATCCTCGATTTCGAAGCCGCTCTGCTCTCTTTCGCCGATACCCAGCATGCCGAGCTGATGGCTGAAATCAATGCCAAGGCTGACTACAACGACGCGATCGTTGGCAAGCTGACTGCGTTGCTGGACAACTTCAAGGCAACCCAGACCTGGTAAGCGTGTGTGGCAGCGCAAGCTGCCACCTGATGGAGAGAAGAGATGGCCGGCGCAAAAGAGATACGTAACAAGATCGGGAGTGTGAAAAACACTCAGAAGATCACCAGCGCTATGGAAATGGTGGCAGCAAGCAAGATGCGCCGTGCGCAGGATCGCATGTCTGCCAGCCGTCCGTACGCTGAAACCATGCGCAAGGTGATCGGCCATATCGCTCAGGGGAACCTGGAATACAAGCACCCCTACCTCATCGAACGTGAGGTCAAGCGAGTGGGTTACATCGTCGTCTCCACCGACCGTGGCCTGTGTGGTGGTCTGAACATCAACCTGTTCAAGGCTGCCCTCAATGATATGAAGCAATGGAGCGCGAAAGGTGCCAAGGTTGACCTGGCTCTGATCGGCAACAAAGCCTCCAACTTCTTTGAACGGCACGGCGCCAAGGTGAAAGCTCACGTCGCAGGACTGGGCGATAACCCGAGCGTCAATGACCTGATTGGTTCAGTCAAGGTCATGCTGAAGGCTTACGACAACGGTGAGATTGACAAGCTGTATCTGGTGTACAACAAGTTCGTCAACACCATGGTGCAGCAACCACGGGTCGATCAACTGCTGCCTTTGCCCGTAACTGAAGACAGCAAGCTCGCCAAGAAACACCACTGGGATTACCTCTATGAGCCGGATCCCAAGAAGCTGCTGGATACCCTGCTGGTTCGCTATGTCGAATCTCAGGTTTACCAGGGTGTAGTGGAAAACTTGGCCAGTGAACAGGCAGCCCGAATGGTTGCCATGCAAGCCGCGACTGACAACGCCGGTAACCTGATTAACGATCTGCAACTGGTATACAACAAGGCCCGTCAGGCCAGTATTACCCAGGAGCTGACAGAGATCGTATCCGGTGCTGCTGCGGTGTAAGGCAAGGGTTATCAAAGGTTTAGAGGATTTGACATGAGTAACGGTTTCATCGTCCAAATCATCGGCGCTGTAGTGGACATCGAGTTCCCGCAGAATGCCGTGCCCCAGGTGTACGATGCACTGAAGGTCGTTAGCGAAGGTCAAGGCCAGGGTCTGGTGCTGGAAGTTCAGCAACAGATCGGTGGCGGCGTCGTTCGTTGCATCACCATGGGTTCCTCCGACGGTCTGCGTCGTGGGTTGGAAGTAATGAATAGCGGTAAATCCATCCAGGTTCCGGTCGGTACTGCGACTCTGGGTCGGATCATGAACGTACTGGGCGAGCCAATCGACGAGAAAGGCCCAATCGGTGAAGAAGAGAGCTGGTCAATCCACCGTGAAGCCCCCAGCTACGAAGATCAGTCCAACAGCACCGAGCTGCTGGAGACCGGCATCAAGGTTATCGACCTGGTATGTCCGTTCGCCAAGGGTGGTAAAGTGGGTCTGTTCGGTGGTGCCGGTGTAGGCAAAACCGTAAACATGATGGAGCTGATCCGTAACATCGCGATCGAGCACAGCGGTTACTCCGTGTTCGCCGGTGTAGGTGAGCGTACCCGTGAGGGTAACGACTTCTACCACGAGATGATGGAGTCCAACGTACTGGACAAAGTATCTCTGGTTTACGGTCAGATGAACGAGCCGCCCGGAAACCGTCTGCGCGTAGCGCTGACCGGCCTGACCATGGCCGAGAAGTTCCGTGACGAAGGTCGTGACGTGCTGTTCTTCGTGGACAACATCTATCGTTACACCCTGGCCGGTACGGAAGTATCCGCACTGCTGGGCCGTATGCCTTCCGCAGTAGGTTACCAGCCGACTCTGGCCGAGGAGATGGGTGTTCTGCAAGAACGTATCACCTCCACCAAGACCGGTTCCATCACCTCCGTACAGGCCGTTTACGTTCCTGCGGATGACTTGACTGACCCGTCTCCGGCGACCACCTTCGCCCACCTGGATGCGACCGTCGTACTGTCCCGTCAGATCGCGGCACTGGGTATCTACCCGGCCGTTGACCCGCTGGACTCTACCTCTCGTCAGCTGGATCCGCTGGTAGTTGGCAAAGAGCACTACGAGACTGCTCGTGGCGTTCAGACCGTACTGCAGCGCTACAAAGAGCTGAAGGACATCATCGCCATCCTGGGTATGGATGAACTGTCAGAAGAAGACAAACTGACCGTAGCCCGTGCCCGTAAGATCGAGCGTTTCCTGTCCCAGCCGTTCTTCGTAGCAGAAGTGTTTACCGGTTCTCCGGGTAAATACGTGCCGCTGAAAGAGACCATCCGTGGTTTCCAGGGCATCCTGAAAGGCGAGTATGACGATCTGCCCGAGCAGGCGTTCTACATGGTTGGCGGTATCGACGAAGTCGTCGAGAAATCCAAGAAACTGTAAGCCTCTACTGGAGGGCCCATGGCTGAGATGATCTCCTTTCACCTGGATGTGGTGAGCGCCGAAGGAAAACTGTTTTCCGGTCGCGTGCAATCCGCTCAGGTATCAGGCTCCGAAGGTGAGTTGGGTCTCCGCCACGGTCATGCTCCGTTGCTGACTGCCATCAAGCCGGGCCTGGTCCGCTTGGTGAAGCAGAATGGAACTGAAGAGGTGCTGTACATCTCCGGCGGTATGCTGGAAGTACAACCCGAAGCCGTGACCGTGCTGGCGGACACCGCGATTCGTGCCGACGACTTGGATGAGGCGAAAGCCCAGGAAGCCAAGCGCGCAGCCGAAGAGCGGATCCACAGCTCCCATGGCGATATGGACTACGCCCAGGCCGCTACCGAGCTGGCCAAGGCGATGGCTCAACTGCGAGTCATCGATATCGTCAAAAAGAATTACCGCTAATAACGGTGATGTAAAAAGCGACCTTCGGGTCGCTTTTTTTTTGCCCGTTGGATAGACTCCGCCGAGTATTTCCTCATGTTCCAAAGGTCAATTTATGTCCCTCAACGTCGTGATCCTGGCTGCGGGTAAAGGCACCCGCATGCGCTCTTCCCTGCCCAAGGTACTGCACCCGGTTGCCAACAAACCCATGGTCTCCCATGTGATCGATACCGCCCGTCAGGTCGGTGCCGAGCAGCTGCATCTAGTTTATGGCCATGGTGCCGAGCTGCTGAAAGAGCGGATCGTGGCGGCTGATGTCAACTGGGTGTTGCAAGCCCAGCAGCTGGGAACCGGTCACGCCGTTGCCCAAGCCATCCCGTTCTGGAAGGATGAGGACGACGTGCTGGTGCTCTACGGCGATACTCCGCTGATCCAGCCCGAGACCCTGCAGCGCTTGCTCGCCGCCAAAGCGGAAAACGGGATGGCACTGCTGACCGTGGTGCTGGACAACCCTACCGGCTATGGCCGCATCGTCCGGGAAAATGGTCAGGTAGTCGGCATCGTCGAGCAGAAGGATGCCAACGCTGAACAGCTGGCGATCCGTGAGGTAAACACCGGCGTGCTGGTGGCCAATGGGGGCCAGCTGCGTCAATGGTTGTCTCGTCTCGACAACAAAAACGCTCAGGGCGAGTTCTATCTGACCGATGTGATCGCGATGGCTCACGGCGATAATTGCCCGATTGCCGCCGTTCATCCGGAGCGCGCCGCCGAGGTGGAAGGGGCCAATAATAGGATCCAACTGGCTCAGCTTGAGCGCGGCTATCAGCAGATGCAGGCCGAGAAGTTGATGATTGCAGGTGCAACCATGATCGACCCTGCACGCTTTGATTTGCGTGGGGTTTTGGAAATTGGTGAAGAGGTCGTTATTGATGTAAACGTCATCATTGAGGGCAAGGTGACTCTTGGCAACCACGTCCGTATCGGTGCCGGTGCCGTGCTGAAGGATTGCGTCATTGGCGATCACACCGAAGTGAAGCCCTACACCATCGTTGAAGGGGCTCAGGTGGCAGACCTGTGTTCGGTCGGCCCGTTTGCCCGTCTGCGTCCGGGTGCCGTGCTGGAGCAGGATGCCCACGTCGGCAACTTCGTCGAGATGAAGAAGGCTCGTCTGGGGGTTGGTTCCAAGTGTGGTCACCTCACCTATCTGGGGGATGCCGAGGTGGGTGCCAAGGTGAATATCGGTGCCGGTACCATCACCTGCAACTACGACGGTGTGAACAAATTCCAGACCATCATCGAGGATGATGTGTTTGTCGGTTCCGATACCCAGCTGGTGGCGCCGGTGCGCATTGGCAAGGGGGCGACTCTGGGGGCGGGTTCTACCATCACCAAGGATGTGGCCGCACACGAACTGGTGATCACCCGGGTGCCCCAGCGTCACATCAAAAACTGGGCTCGCCCGGTCAAGAAGAAGTGATGCCCGATCAATGAAATGCAAACCGGCGCCTGATGGCGCCGGTTTTGTTTTCATTTCTCCTGCCCGCTGGCGGGGGGCGTCGGGACATTCCCCATCACCTTATACCAGTCGAGCTTGCGGGTCAGCAGCATGATCAGCGCCAGGGTTGCGAACAGCAGCAGGGCGCCGAGCAGCAGAGCTATCTCTTCGGCCTGCAGCAGGCTGTAGAGAATGGCATAGACCAGCCCGAGCAGCGCAGCAAAGCCGATCCCCTGCTTCGGGCCACCCAGCACATGGCTGAGGTAGAAGCCGTTGAGCAGCACGCTGGCCAGCGCGGCCACCAGATAGGCCCAGCCAAAGCCGAGGTGTTCGGTCAGGGCCAGTAGCACCAGATAGAAGATGGCCAGCCCCATGCCTACCAGCGCGTACTGGATCGGGTGAACCCGCAGCCCCTTGAGCAGCTCGAACATGAAGAAGCTGATAAAGGTGAGACCGATGAAGAGCAGGGCATACTTGGCCGCCCGTTCGTTGAGCTGATAGTGATCCACCGGTTGCACCAGACTGACGCTGAAGGTGGGCAGTTCTCCCTCCCCGCCGTTCATCGCCCGGTTGAAGCGGCTCTCCATGTCGGTGGCGAACCAGCTGGTCTGCCAGCTGGCGCTGAACCCCTCCTGATTGAGGCTGCGACTGGCCGGCAGGAAGTCGCCGATAAAGTTGGGGTGGGGCCAGTTGCCGGCCAGTTGCAGCTTGCTCTCCCGGCCGAGCGGCACCACTTCCAGCTCGTTCATCCCCTGCAGATTGAGCTCCAGATGGAAGGTACCATCCTGCTGAGGCAGGCTGTCGAGAGGAGCATGGATCCCGGCCAGGGTGCTGCCGAGGCGGGCACCCGGAGCAAAGGGGGTGCGAAGCTTGCCGAGCTGCAACTCGGGCACGCTGTTGATGCCGCGGGCATCGGAGAGCACCAGACTCAGGTAGGGTTTGCCTGCCACCAGCTCATCATCCCCGGCGAGCGGCGTGCTCTCTTGTAGTTGAGCCGCTGTTGGCAAACGGCCGGAGAGGGAGAGCCGGGTCTGATAGACCTGCGCCTGATAGATGCCGAGCTTGCGCGGGGTCACCTCCATGGTGGCCTGCACGTCCAGCTGTTCCGGCAGCAGGTAGCGATAGGTCTGCTCCTGACGGACGAAGCGCTTGCCATCCTGCTCGACCGTCACCGAACGGGTATAGGGCTGCACGATAACCGGCCCCATCAGCCGTTGCGGGCCACTGCTGCTGGCCATGATGCTCTGAATCGCCTGATTGCGGTAAATCTGCCGCTCCCGGTTCAGCTCCATGATGGATTGCACCGGTACCATCAGCAGCAGGCTGAGCAACAGCAGCAGAAAGATCTTGTGGGTGAATATCTGTTTGACCATGACACGTCTCCTTGTTCTGTGGAGCGAGTCTGTCAGTCTGGCGTGAAGTGGTGATGGGCTTGTGTGAAGTGGCTGTGAACTGAGCAAAACGGCGCCATCAGGCGCCGTGGAATTGTTCAGGGGCGGGAGCGCACCAGCCGGGCGGCTTGCGCGAAGCGATCGGTATGGCCATCGATCACTCCGTGTATAAAGTCGATGTAGTAGACCAGTTCCGGCATCTCCTCGATGGTGCTGGATGTCCAGTAGGGAGCGGCATTTTCCCCGTTGTCATGGATGTCCGGAAAGAAGTTGGGGTCTGTCATCGGCGCCCGGCAATTTTCGTCGAGCAGGGTGAAGAGCTCCTCGATGGTGGGGAGACGCCACCCCTCGCCAAGGCGGGCCGCTTCATCCTTGGCTTCAAGCAGCGTCAGCAGGGCCGGTGTGCCCACGCACCCCTCCCGCCACTCGCTGCCCAGGCTGCACGCCTGCCATTCGAGCTGGTTGAGCCGATCATGGATGACTCCCCCTTGCCGACTCAGGCGATCGGAGAGGTCGCAGGCGGCCAGCGCCATGCTGGCCGGAAGCCAGAGCAGCCACAGGAATAATTTCATTTTTGTCTCTTGTGCGGATGGCGGTCAGCCCGGTGTCGGCGGGCTGACCCTGATGATCGGAGCGGGTTGCGAAGCTTTGGCCTCCAGCCCTGTCGTCAGGTTATGTGGGGATCAGAGCTTCTTGAGTTGCGCGGGCAGGGCGGCCAGCACCTCTTCTTTCGCCTTGATCGAGGCGAATTGCTTGCCCGGTTTCTGCACCACGGTATGAACGAAAATGAGCTGCTTGCCCGGTTTGCTGGCCCAGCCGACGAACCAGCCGATCTGCTGATCGCGGTTGAGGCTGCCATCCAGCTTCTTCGGGTAGCCCATGCCGGTCTTGCCGTGGATCTGCCAGCCGTCGATCTCGCTCACCTTGAGGATATTGGCGGTGTATTGCAGGGTCTGCGCCGAGACCGGCAGCTTGCCGCTCACCATCTTCCCGAGGAAGCGAGCCTGCTCCTCCGGGCTGATGGCGAGGCTGGAGCTGAGCCAGGCCTGGGTCAGGCCGTCATGCTTACCCGGATTGCCGGAGAGATCCCGGTTGCCATAGTCGAAGCGGTCGACGTATTGCTGGAAGCGCTCCATCCCCAGCCACTCGGTGATCTGCTGGGAGAACCAGACCACCGAGTAGGTTTCCCAGCGGCGCGGGGTAGTGGTTTCGCGCCAGGCGGGCAGCCAGCCGTCATAGCTCGGCTTGTAGGGCAGCGCCGGATGCTCTTCATCTACCAGAAAGCCACTGTCATAACCCATCAGTGCCAGCGGGATCTTGAAGGTAGATGCGGGCGGCAGCTGGCTGGAGCAGTCCCCTTCGCTGGAGAGGGTCTGACCGTTGCCGTCGGCATAGAGAAAACAGCCGCTGGCGGCGGAGGCCGGCACGGCGCAGAGCAGACCGGTAGCCAGCAGGCCGGAAAGAAGCAGGCGAGACATGGGGCGATTCCTTGGGTTGATAAGTGAAAGAGCGGCAGGATAGCGCCGCTCTGTGTGGTGAATGTGAAGTGGCAGTTGCTAGATGAGCGGCAGCCAGAGTTCGGCGATGGCGCCACCTTCCGGTCGGTTGGCGAGGGTCAGACGGCCGCCATGCTGGTGGGCCACCTCATGGGCGAAACTGAGCCCGAGACCGCTACTCTTGCCTTTGTCCGGGCGCGGCAGGGAGTAGAAGCGCTCGAAGATCCGTGGCAATGCGTAGTCGGGAATGCCGGGGCCGCTGTCGGTGACCCGGAAACAGTAGCCATCCTCCTGCTGGGTGCCGCTGAGAGTGACGCTGGCGCCTGCCGGTGAAAAGTCGATGGCGTTGTCCAGCAGGTTGCCGATGGCCTGCTCCACCAGCAGCGGATCCCACTTCTGCTTGGGGGCACCGGCCAGCTCGGCGACCAGCGTTACCTGCCGGCGCTGGGAGATAATCTGGCGGGCATCGAGCGCCCGCTTGCCGAGCCCGGCTGGTTCTACCGCTTGCCGATCCAGCCCCTGCCCCGACTCCAGCCGCGCCAGCTGCAGCATCCGTTCGATCAGCTGCTGCATGCGGGCACTCTCCTGATTGATGTTGCCGATAAAGCGCCTGGCCACCTCGGGTGGCGGCGTTTCGGCCAGGATCTCCCCTGCCCCGCGAATGGCGGCCAACGGGCTCTTCAGCTCGTGGGTCAGGCTGTGGACATAGCCCTCGATATAGCTCTTGCCATCGAGCTGGTGGCGCATGGTTTCGAGGGCGTGGCCGAGCCGATCCAGCTCGACGGTGTGCAGTTGCGGCAGCGGTGCCGCCTCCCCCTTGCTGACAGATTCGGCGTAGTGCACCAGTTTGCCGATGGAGCGGTTGAGCCACCAAACCAGCAGACTGCCGATCAATAGCGAGATGAACAGCATCTGGCCGGCGGCCTGCAGCAGTTCCCGTTCACCCCGCTCGATGGCGGGCATCAGGGTGCGATTCGGTTTGGCGACGGTGAGGGAGCCGATGATCTCTGTCCCCTCCCGCAGCGGTGCCGCCACATACATGGTCGAGCTGGCGGCATCGTCGGGATCGGTGCGGGTGCTGCGGGCGCCATACTGACCGCGCAGGGTGCGGTAGACATCGTTCCAGCGGGAATAATCCTTGCCCAGATCCGTGCCGTCGGAGTCGTAAATCACCATCCCCTGCCGATCCGTCACATAGATGCGGTACTCCGCCTGCTGTTTGAGGTGGCCGTCGATCATCGCATTGATGGGATTCTGGTTGAGACGGGCGAAGGCGCTGGCCAGCCGCCCGTTCATCATATTGCCCTCTTGCAGATCATCGAGCGCCAGCGGCGCCAGCAGTTGGGTCATGTCGACCAGGGTATCCTCGGTGGCGCTGCGCACTCCGGGTTTGATCTCCTCGACGAAGATCTCCAGCACGAACCAGGCGGCCAGCGCGAAGATCAGCAGCAGGCCGCACAGCAGTTGCAGTCCGAGTCTCATGCCAGCTCCAGGCTATAGCCCAGCCCGCGATGGGTGAGGATCAGGTTGGCTTCGGGATCATGCTCGCGCAGCTTGGCGCGGATGGTCTTGATATGGGTATCGACGGTGCGGTCCAGACTCTCTTCGGCATCCTGCCACACCAGATCCATCAGCTGCTGGCGGGAGTAGACCCGGCCCGGCGCCTGCATCAGGGTCTTGAGCAGCAGATATTCGTAACGGGTGAGGGCCAGCGGTTGACCGCGAAAGTGAATACGGGCTCGCTCCTCATCCAGTGCCAGTAGCGGGGCTGGCTGGGTCGAGGGCTGGCTGCGGCGCAGGATGACCCGCACCCGGGCACACACCTCCCGCGGCGAGAAGGGTTTGGCCACATAGTCGTCGGCGCCGATCTCCAGCCCGATCAGCCGATCAATCTCCTCGCTGCGGGCGGTGAGGAACATCAGGGGAGTGTCGGTCAGCGTTCTGACCTGCTTGCAGAGCTCGAAGCCGCTGATGTCGGGCAGCCCCACATCGAGGATCAGAAAGTCGGGCCGGCTCTGGGCCAACCGGCTCAGCAGCTGCTGGCCCAGAGTGAACCACTCCACCTCGAAGCCATCGGTCTGCAGGGCATAAATCAGGGTATCGGCGATGCTGGCCTCATCTTCCACCAGCCAGATAACTCTCTTTTGCATGGCATCCTCGTCGCAAATCGGCTTCTCATTCTGGCATTGAAGCAAAGCGGATCCTATTTGCTGTTTTATTTTTCCAAAAAAGGCGCTAACATTTCGATGCTCTTTCGAATCGAAACTTAAAAATGACCAAACGTAATACTCAGCAGCGCCGTCACATCATAGTCACCCTGGTACAAGAGCAGGGGGAAGTGAGCGTCGATGCGCTCGCCAAACACTTTTCTACCTCTGAAGTGACCATCCGTAAAGATCTGGCCGTGCTGGAGACCGGTGGTCTGCTGCTGCGTCGCTACGGTGGCGCCGTCCCCCTCCCCTCCGAGATGGTGGTGGAGTCGAACCCAGAACAAGTTTCGAATCGAAAGTTAGCGATTGCCCGTGCGGCAGCCGAACGGCTGCGTGATCACAACCGCGTCATCATCGACAGCGGCAGCACCACCAGCGCCATGATCCCGCTGCTTGGCAACAAGCGCGGCCTCATCGTGATGACCAACTCCCTCAACGTGGCGGGTGCCCTGCGCGAGCTGGAGAACGAACCCACCCTGCTGATGACCGGCGGTACCTGGGATCCCCACTCCGAATCCTTTCAGGGTCAGGTGGCGGAGCAGGTGCTGCGCTCCTACGATTTCGACCAGCTCTTTATCGGGGCTGACGGCATCGACCCGGATCGCGGTACCACTACCTTCAACGAGCTGGTGGGCTTGTCGCGGGTAATGGCCGAGGTGTCGCGGGAGGTCATCGTCATGGTCGAGTCGGAGAAGATCGGCCGCAAGATCCCCAATCTCGAACTGCCTTGGTCGAGCATCCACACCCTGGTGACTGACGAGGGGCTGGCCAGCGAGGCCAGAGAACAGATTCAAGCCCAAGGGGTGACGCTTATCTGCGCCCCGGTCACTTGCTGACATCGAGCTCTGAACCATCCAACCGAATTTACGATTTGCATCTCAAGGAGAAGTGTATGTGTGGCATCGTCGGGGCTGTCGCCCAACGTGATGTGGCTGAAATTCTGGTAGAGGGGCTGCGTCGCCTCGAGTACCGCGGTTACGACTCGGCCGGTGTGGCGGTGTTCAGCGCCAGCCAGCCGCTGCAGCGAGTACGCCGTCTGGGCAAGGTGGCCGAGCTGGCCAAGGCGCTCGACGAGCAGTCCGTCCACGGTGGTACCGGCATCGCCCACACCCGCTGGGCAACCCATGGCGAGCCCTCCGAGCGCAATGCTCACCCCCATGTCTCCGACCATATCGTGGTGGTACACAACGGCATCATTGAGAACCACGAAGAGCTGCGTGAAACCCTCAAGGGGCTGGGCTACGAGTTCAACTCGGATACCGATACCGAGGTGATCGCTCATCTGGTGCACCACGAGCTGAAAGCCGCCGACTCCCTGCTGGCTGCCATGCAAAAGGCGGTGAAGCAGCTGCGCGGTGCTTACGGCACTGTGGTGATGGACAGCCGCGACGACAGCCGCGTGGTCGTTGCCCGCTCCGGCTCACCGCTGGTGATTGGCCGCGGTATCGGCGAGAACTTCATCGCTTCCGACCAGCTTGCCCTGCTGCCGGTAACCCGTCGCTTCATCTTCCTGGAAGAGGGTGATGTGGCCGAAGTGACTCGCCGCGACGTGCGCATTTTCGACGTAAGCGGCAATCCTGTTGAGCGTGAGGAGAAAGAGTCCGATATTTCCCACGATGCCGGTGACAAGGGTGAATATCGCCACTACATGCTCAAGGAGATCCACGAGCAGCCCAAAGCGATCACCAACACTCTGGAAGGGCGTCTGGGCAGCGATCACGTGGTGGTCGAATCGTTCGGCAACGGCGCGCGCGCCATCTTCGAAAAGGTGGAGCACGTACAGATCGTCGCTTGCGGTACCTCCTACCACTCCGGCATGGTCGCCCGTTACTGGTTTGAAGAGATCGCCGGCGTCTCCTGCGATGTGGAGATCGCCTCCGAATTCCGCTACCGCAAATCCGTGGTGCGCCCCAACAGCCTGCTGATCACCCTCTCCCAGAGCGGTGAGACCGCCGATACCCTGGCCGCTCTGCGTCTGGCCAAGGAGTCCGGCTATATGAGCTCGCTGGCTATCTGCAACGTACCGGGCTCCTCGCTGGTGCGTGAATCGGCGCTGGCCTTTATGACCCGTGCCGGTGCCGAGATCGGTGTGGCCTCCACCAAGGCATTCACCACCCAGCTGGCTGGCCTGCTGATGCTGGTGGCATCTGTCGGTCACTGCCGCGGCAACCTGAGTGCGGCCGCCGAGGCCGAGCTGGTCAAGGCGCTCCACGCCCTGCCTCAGCGCATTAAAGAGAGCCTGGCGCTGGCCAAGCAGATCGAGACGCTGGCCGAAGAGTTTGCCGACAAGCAGCACAGCCTGTTCCTCGGCCGCGGCAGCCAGTACCCCATCGCCATGGAAGGTGCGCTCAAGCTTAAAGAGATCTCCTATATTCACGCCGAAGCCTATGCCGCTGGCGAGTTGAAGCATGGCCCGCTGGCGCTGATCGATGCCGAGATGCCCATCATTGTGGTGGCGCCGAACAACGATCTGCTGGAGAAGCTGAAGTCCAACGTGGAAGAGGTGCGTGCCCGTGGCGGTATCCTCTACGTATTCGCCGATGCCGATACCGGCTTCAAGAGCGACGAGACGATGCGGGTCATGAACCTCAACCATGTGGAAGAGGTGATCGCCCCCATCGTCTATACCGTGCCGCTGCAGCTGCTCTCCTACCACGTTGCCCTGATCAAGGGCACTGACGTGGACCAGCCGCGCAACCTGGCAAAATCGGTGACTGTCGAGTAAGTCGCTGTCAGAGATAAAAAAAGAGCCGCAATTGCGGCTCTTTTTGTTTCGGCTGAGGGGTTACGACAGCCGCAGGTTGGTGATGGTCACCTCGTCGAGGGAGGGAACAATGATGCCGCTGGTGATCCCCTTGGCGATGGCCTGACTGCGGTTCTTCGAGTCGGTCTTGTTGGTCACCTGATTGAGATGGAAGTTCACCGTCCGTTCGCTGATGCCGAGGATGGTGGCGATCTCCCAGGAGGTTTTGCCCTCGCTGGCCCAGAACAGGCACTCCTTCTCCCGATCCGACAGCTCGGTCAGGTATCTCATCAAATCGGGGCGGCTTTTGATCAGCTGCAGCGCCGAGTTGAAGATGTAGCTGGCGCAAAACGACAGCAGGGGAACGTTTTCAAACATCAGATCGGTGTTGGATTTGTCCTTGGTGATGAATGAGAGGATTCCGTGCTCCCCCTGCGGGGTGTGGAGCGGGAAGGATACGCCGTTGCGCACCCCGAAATCGGCAGCCAGATTCATCACGTCGCGGCTGGCGCTGGGCAGCCAGGGCGAGTCGCAGTCGAGTTTGTTCCAGAAGATCGGCTGGGTCTGTTTCAGCCCCAGATAGACCACCGGATCCTGGGTCAGATACTGGTTTTCGCTGTAGGCATCGAACCAGCTGGTCGGACAGTTGTTGAACAGTGCCACGTGGGATTTTTGCATGCTGATGGGGAAAATAATCAGCAGCCGGAAGTAATCAAAGCCCATTTGATGACTAAAGCGCTCCAGCAGTTGCTGGATATCGCTGGTTTTTGTTGCCTTGGTGAACTTGTCGATGTGTTCCCAGATAGCATCGTTGAGCATGACTTTCTCCTTTTTCGATCTCTATCACACTGATCGAAAAGATTTTTCTCGTTATTTATGTTTTTTTGAGATGGCACTCGATGCCATTTATCCGTGCGTGTCTAAAAATTATCCTGTTTTTGTGCATAAAGGCCAAGAAAATCCTCTCGTTGCCAGCCCGCACGCCATTTGAGATAATGATAATAGTTATCATTAATAAGACGTGATTCCATGAACAAGTTATGGGGTGTGGCACTGTTGCCACTGTCAGTCCACTTTGCTGCGGTCGGTGACGAGCTGGTTGCTCCCGCCCTCAAGAACAGCATAGCCGCCGGGAAAGCTTCCCAGCAGCGGGTGGAAAAAGCCGCCGATGCCGCCGTTGCCGCACGACTGGAGCTGCAAAATGCCCAGCTGCAACTGCGTGACCTCGAAGCCTACAACCGCTACATGCAATCTCTGGTGGCCGATCAGCAAAATGAGTTGGGCAAATTGAGCCAGCAGCTGGAAGCGGTGCAAGAGACCCGTCAGGGATTGATCCCGCTGATGCTGCAGATGCAGGCCGACCTTGAACAGCTGGTGCAAAACGATATCCCGCTGCGCAAGGAAGATCGTCTGGCGCGGGTTGAACAGTTGAAAGCGACCTTGGCCCGTGCGGACGTAAGCGAGGCGGAGAAATTCCGCCAGTTGCTGCAGGCCTATCAGATCGAAGCCGAATATGGCAGTCGGATGGATAGCTATTCCGCCGAGCTGGAGCTGGATGGTGCCCCGCGTCGGGTTGATGTGCTGGCGCTGGGTCGGGTCTCCCTGCTGGCAATGACGGCCGATCGCAGTCAGGCATGGCGCTGGTCTGCCGAGGCGAAGCAGTGGCAAGCCCTCGACAGCAAGTGGCTCTCCCCTATCGCCGAGGCGATGGATGTGGCCGCCGACAAGAAAGTTCCCCAGTTGCTCAATGTCCCCCTCTCTGTCAGCCGCAGTCAGGAGGCCCAATCATGAGAGTCACCATGAAGTGGTTCCCCCTCCTTATTGCCCTCTCCTGCGGTACCAACGCCGCTGTTGCCGATGAGTGGCTGCAGCAGGAACAGGCTCGTGAACAGCAGGCTCAGCAAGATCTGGCGACCGTTGCCAAGGAGCTCGGCACTGCCCGCGCCAGACTGGCCGAGGCCCAGCGCCTGAGCAAGGAGCTGGCTGGCAAGTTCGCCAGCAACGAGAAGCAGCTGGTCGAGCTTAACGCCCAGTGGGAGCAAGCCTCCGGCGATATGAACGAGATCTTCGCGGTCACCCGTCAGGGCGCCAGCGATGCGGTCAAGCTGCTGAGCGAATCCGCCGTCGAGGGCCAGTACCCGGAGCGTCTCGCCCCGCTGAAAACCATGGCACAGGATAAACAGGTGCCGGATCGCGCCGCTCTCGCTCTGCTGCCCGCCACGCTGCTGCAGGAGATCCGTGAATCTGGCCGGATTGCCCGGTTCAACGGCAAGGTGCTCGATGCCCAGGGGGCTGCCAGCGAGCAGTTGCTGACCCGGGTTGGCAGTTTTGCCCTGCTGGGGAGCGAAGGCTTCCTGCAACCGACCGCCGAAGGCTTGAGCCCGGTACTGGGTCTGCCCGGTAGCGTGCTCTCTGCCGTTGCGGCTTATCAGGGTCAGGAAGGGGAAGCGCTGCCGCTGGATCCTTCGCATGGCACTCTGCTGGCGATGCTGGCACAGGCACCTACCTTCTGGCAGCAGGTACAGCAAGGTGGTCAGGTCGGCGCCATTATCGTGCTGCTGGCCGCTATCGGTTTGGGAATTGCTGCAGTACGGCTGTGGAGCCTCTCTCGCGAGCTGGGTCGGGTTCGTCGCCAGCTCAAGAGCGGCGAGTATCACGCTGATAACGCCCTCGGCCGGGTGCTGACGGTGGCAGACAAACACCCCGAGCTGAGCATGGAGACCCTCGAGCTGCGTCTTGATGAGGCGATCCTGCAGGAGACTCCTCGCATGGAGCGCGGCATCGGCATGGTCAAGGTGATCGCGGCCATCGCCCCCATGCTGGGTCTGCTCGGTACCGTAACCGGGATGATCGGCACCTTCCAGGCCATCACCCAGTTTGGCACCGGCGATCCCAAGATCATGGCGGGCGGCATCTCCATGGCGCTGGTTACCACGGTACAGGGTCTGGTTGCGGCCATTCCGCTGATCCTGGCCCACAGCCTGCTGCAATCGCGCTTCACCGAGCTTTCCAATGTACTGGAGCAGCAGGTAGCCGGCATTCTGGCCGAGCGCGCCGAGAGCAATAACGGCGGGATGGAGCGAGCAGCATGATGCTCGACATCTGGCAACAGCTGCAGAGCTTCATGGGCCGTGGCGGCCCTGTGCTCTGGGTCATTCTGGCCCTGCTGGTGCTGATGTGGATTTTGATGATCGAGCGGCTGCTCTACCTCAATCTGGGGTTCGGCCCCTTGCAGCAACAGCTGCTCGGCCGCTGGCAGGCTCGCCGCGAGCGCCACAGCTGGCACGCCCGGGCGATCCGCAGTCGCTGGCTGGCACAGGCGGAGCTGGAATTGAACCGTCATCTGATCTTCATCCGCACCCTGGTGGTGCTCTGCCCCATGCTGGGGTTGCTGGGCACTGTGACCGGCATGATCGGCGTATTCGATGCGTTGGCTGCGGCCAACCGCTTTAACCCGGAGAGCATGGCGGGCGGGATCTCCCGCGCCACTATCCCCACCATGGCAGGCATGGTGGTGGCGCTCTCCGGCGTGTTGTTACTCAGTCGGCTCGAGAGTCAGGCCAAGCGTGCGTTGGCCAAGACCCGGGACGGCCTGCGAGAAGAGAAGGTAATGCAATGAGACGGCAATCCAAACGCCAGCGTGACGAAGTGCAGATCGACATGACCCCCATGCTGGATATCGTGTTCATCATGCTGATCTTCTTTATTGTCACCACCTCCTTCGTGCGCGAAGCCGGGCTCGAGGTACACAGACCCCAGGCCAGTCAGGCCAAGGCGCAGAAATCCTCCAGCATCATGCTGGCTATCGGGGCTCAGGGTCAGATCTTCCTCGACCGCAAGCAGATCGATGTGGAGCGGGTACAGGCCACCATCGCCCGCCTGCTGGCGGAGCAACCCGATGCCAGTCTGGTGATCCAGGCCGATGAGCGGGTGCCCCACGGCAAGGTGGTGCGGGTGATGGATGAGGCCAAGGCGGCGGGTATCGCCAATATCGCCGTGGCGGTGGCGCCGAAATGAAATACAAGCTGATGAGCCTGGGGCTGGGGATTGCCCTCAGTCTGGGCATCCTGCTGTTTATGGCCACACTGGTTGAACCGCCCCGGGGCGAGAAGGTGGCGAGCGAACAGAAGCCCATCGTCATCAATATGCAGAACGAGGTGACCGAGGTGCAGGTACGCGAGCGTCCGGTGCCGCAGGAGCCCGAGCCTCTGCCAGAGCCTCCTGCCGCATTGGCCTCGACACCGCTGCCGATGCCCGCAGCGGCCCCTTTGGCGGCCGTTGAGCCGAGTCTGGATCTGGTTTCCAGCCTCAGCGCGGTGCAGGTCTATGCCCCCGGCGTGGCGACCAGTACCGCACCGGTATTGAGTGGCAACTACCACGGCCAGCAGCAAGGGGCGGGTATCGGCGCCGGTGGCATGCTGATGCCGCTGCAACGGATCGAGCCGGTCTACCCCTATCGTGCCCAGCAGTCAGGGATCGAAGGTTTCGTCACCCTGCGCTTTAGCGTGAATGCCGAAGGTGGTGTGCAGGATGTGGAAGTGGTCGAGGCCAAACCCAAGCGTCAGTTCGAGCGGGCGGCCATTCAGGCGATCAACAAGTGGCGCTATCAGCCGAGACCGGGCGCCACCGACAAGCTGGTGCAAGTCATCACGCTCAAATTCAAACTGGAGTCATAACTATGTTGCGGATCTGGATCTGTCTACTGGTCCTGGCCGGCCAAGCCTGTCTGGCGATGGAGGTCAGCCCTCACTTCTCCCGTCAGCTTGAACCCGTGATGAAGCTCTATCAGTCTGGTCAGTGGCAACAGGCCCAGAGCAAGGCATCCGGCCTCAAGCCAAATAGCGATGCCGAACGTGCCTGGCTGGCGCAGTTGCAAGCCTCGCTGGCGGCCAACCTGCAACAGACCGCCCAGGCGAGCCGCTACGTCGAACAGGCCCTTGCCTATAAAGAGTGGCCCGAGCAGCAACAGCTCCAGTTGCTGCGACTGCGCGGCGATATTCAGGCCCAGCAATCCAACTGGTCTGGTGCCATTTCCAGCTACAAGGCGGCGCTGGCGCTCAAGCAAGACGATGCACTGCGCCTGCGTCTGGCTGGCCTCTATTACCACAACAAGCAGTACGGTGACGCCGCCAGCCAGAGTGAACAGTTGTTGAAAAAGGGTTGGCAGAAGCAGGCTGCCATCATTCGTCTCTCCGCCCTCACCGCTCAGCAACGTTATGGCGTGGCGGCCGATCAGGCGGCCGAGTTGATCAGCCATGAACCCAAAGAGAGCAAATGGTGGCAGCAGGCGGTGTCGCTAGACCTCTCCGCCAAACGTGGGGATCAGGCGTTGGCATTGCTGCAGACCGCTATCGACAGAAAACTGATGGATGACGCCTCTGCCCGCAATCAGCTGATCCGTCTCTATGCCTGGCAAGGGCTGCCTTATCGTGGGGCCCGTTTGCTGGAAGCGGCCATGGCCAAGGGACAGATGAAGCAAAGTGCTGAAAATCGCCAACTGCTGGCCCAATTGTGGGAAGGTGCCCGGGAGTGGTCACAAGCGGTCGATAGCTGGCAACAGCTGGCCAACCAGCATGGTCAGCCCAAAGCGGCAATGCGCGCCGCCGAACTGCTGCTGCAACAGGGCAAGACAGATGCTGCCATGACCCAGCTCGCCGCCATCAAGTCGGTAAAAGGCGAGCAAGGCAATCGTGCCAAAGCGTTGCTGGTGCAGGCACACCTTAATAAGGAGCAGTATGCCCAGGCGCTGGAACTGGCCCGTGAGCTGCAGCAACAGGATAACTGGCAACAGAAGGCAACCAGCTGGGTCAACTATATCCGGGCACAAAGCGAAGAGTTGAGCAAAAAAGCGGCGTAAAAGAGGTGCCAAGGGGCTGTTTTGGGGCGTTCAGTTCGCTTTTTCAGCAAACGAACGCATTTTTGCAAAAAGCCCTTGTCATCGCGGCGCGGCTCCCTATAATG
>NZ_LFCS01000015.1:0-110637 GCF_001887375.1 Aeromonas sp. SCS5 | reverse complement strand
GCTCTACCAACTGAGCTATTCCCGCAACAATTTGGTTGTCTTTAGGCTGGCTGATGATTGGAGCGGGAAACGAGACTCGAACTCGCGACCCCGACCTTGGCAAGGTCGTGCTCTACCAACTGAGCTATTCCCGCATCGGGCTGGTTTGCACCAGTGTCATCATCAGATTTTTGGAGCGGGAAACGAGACTCGAACTCGCGACCCCGACCTTGGCAAGGTCGTGCTCTACCAACTGAGCTATTCCCGCAACTACCTTAAAACAGGCCGTACAGCATTTGGTTGCTTGCGCTACTGTACGGGAGCCGAATTATAAGAGCAGTCATTCCAATTGCAAGGGCTTTTTTGTCTGGTTGCGCGCGTTCGCTCAAAAGCTGGTCGAACTGTCGATTTTAGCAGCCAGCGCATGACAACCCCTTGCCGGGGAATCAGATCTTGAAGACGTGGCTGCGATAGAACTGCAGCTCGGCGATGGATTCGCGGATGTCGTCCAGCGCCTGATGGGTGCCGCTCTTCTTGAACTGATCCAGCAGTTCCGGCTGCCAGCGGCGTACCAGCTCCTTGATGGTGCTGACGTCGACGTTGCGGTAGTGGAAGAAGGCTTCCAGATCGCTCATGTGCTTGACCATGAAGCGGCGATCCTGACCGATGCTGTTGCCGCACAGCGGGCTGGTGCGCTCCGGTACCCACTTGCGAATGAACTCGAGGGTCTCGGCAACGGCTTTCGCCTCGTCATGCTGGCTCGCCTTGACCCGGGCCACCAGACCGCTGTTGGTGTGGGTGTTGACGTTCCACTCATCCATCTTGGCCAGCTCTTCATCACTCTGATGGATGGCGATCACCGGCCCTTCGGCCAGCACGTTCAGGTCCTTGTCGGTGACGATGGTGGCAATCTCCAGTACCACGTTCTCTTCGGGGTCGAGACCCGTCATCTCCATGTCGATCCATACCAGGTTCTGCGCGCTGACTGTCATGATTACTCTCTCTGTTGGGAGGAATGGCGGAATTTTGCCAATTTGCATGTATCATACTGGCTTTGGATCTGTTCATAAACTGGCGAATCGAGTGGCAAAGAAAGCAAAACTCAATCTGGGTCAACAAAGACGCGTCCAGGCCAACCGCGAGCGTCGGCTGCAAAAAGAGCACACCACAGAGGTGGATGACACCCTGTTTGGCCCGGCCATCGAAGGGGTGGTGATCAGCCGTTTCGGTCAGCACGCGGACGTGGAAGCGAGCGATGGCACCATTCACCGCAGCAACCTGCGGCGCAGCAGCATCAGCAGTCTGGTGTGCGGCGACAAGGTGGTGTGGCGTCCCGGCCTCAATGCCGCCATCGCCGGCGTCATCGAGGCGGTGCATCCGCGCCACTCGGTTCTGACCCGGCCGGACTTCTACGACGGGGTCAAACCCATCGCCGCCAACATCGACCAGATCATCATCGTCTCGGCGGTGATGCCCGAGTTCTCCACCAACATCGTCGACCGCTATCTGGTGGCCGCCGAGGATGTGGAGATCCGCCCCCTCATCGTGCTGAACAAGGTCGATATGCTGGACGATGCCGCCAGAGCGCGCATCGAACGCCAGCTCGAAACCTACCGCAAACTCAATTACGAGGTATTGCTGGTGAGCTGCGAGAGCGGTGAAGGGCTCGATGAGCTGAAAGCCAAGCTCACCGACAAGATCAGCATCTTCGTCGGCCAGTCCGGGGTGGGCAAATCCTCGCTCACCAACGCCCTGATGCCGGGGCTGGATGTGCTCACCGGCGAGATCTCCGAAAACTCGGGGCTCGGCCAGCACACCACCACCACGGCGCGGCTCTACCACTTCCCGAGCGGTGGCGATCTCATCGACTCCCCCGGGATCCGCGAGTTCGCCCTCTGGCATCTGGAAGCCGACCGCATCACCTGGTGCTTCGTCGAGTTTCGCGACTATCTGGGTGGCTGCAAGTTCCGCGACTGTACCCACAAGGACGATCCCGGCTGTGCCCTGCGCGCCGCGGTCGACGCGGGCGCAATCAGCGCCGATCGCTTCCACAACTATCACCGCATCCTGGAAACCATGCAGGAAGCCCGTCACGGTCGCCAACAGGCGCGCCTGTGACCCTGTTTAACCTACGTTGATGATGAACATGAGCATTACTGACAACCTGAAAATTGCCGGTCAATACTGTCTGCCCAAGCACGCCCTCTCCCGTCTGATCGGCAAGTTTGCCGCCGCCGAAGCGGGCAACATCACCACCAAGGTGATCGAGGCTTTTATCAAGCAGTACAAGGTCGACATGAGCGAGGCGCTGCACGAGAGCCCGGCCCACTACAAGAGCTTCAACGAGTTCTTCACCCGCGAGCTCAAGCCCGGCATCCGCCCCGTGGTAGAAGATGCCATGACTCTGGCGCTGCCGGTCGATGGTACCGTCAGCCAGCTCGGCCCCATCCAGCAGGGTCGCATCATTCAGGCCAAGGGCCACGACTACAGCGCCCGCGAGCTGCTGGGCGGCTATGAGGATCTGGTTGCGCCGTTCAAGGATGGCGACTTCGCCACCATCTATCTGGCGCCCAAGGATTACCACCGCATCCACATGCCGCTGGACGGCGTGCTGGAGAGCATGGTGTTCGTGCCGGGGGATCTCTTCTCCGTCAACCCGCTCACCGCCGAGAACGTGCCGAACCTGTTTGCCCGCAACGAGCGGGTTGTGGCCACTTTCCGCACCCCGCACGGCCCCATGGCGCTGGTACTGGTCGGTGCCACTATCGTGGCCAGCATCGAGACCATCTGGGCTGGCAACATTGCGCCGACCAAAGAGAAGAAGGTGGTTCGCTGGGACTACACCGGCGACGAGGCCATTACCCTGCAAAAAGGAGCCGAGATGGGGCTGTTCAAACTGGGCAGCACGGTGGTCTGCCTGTTTGGCCCGGGCATGCTGGCCGGTTTTGAGCCGCATCTGGCCAACGGGGTCACCACCCGCATGGGCCAGCCCTTTGCCAAGCTGGCGGAGCAGGCATGAGCGAGCAACCGAACGCCTCGCAGAAGAACAACCCGCTGCATGGGCTGACGCTGGAAGCCATCGTCAGCGCGCTGGTCGAACACTACGGCTGGGAAGAGCTGGGGCAGCAGATCAATATCCGCTGCTTCACCCATGAGCCCAGCGTCAAATCCAGCCTGAAGTTCTTGCGCAAGACCCCATGGGCCCGGGAGAAGGTAGAGAGCCTCTACCTCTACGTTCAGCGCAAGCAAGCCAAATCAAAGGAATAACGCCATGGCGTTCAAGATTACCTACACCTACAAGAAGCAGGCCAAAACGATCGGCTATGCCAACGACAAGTTCAACAGCATCTATGATGCGGTTGCCGCTGCCGAAGGGATCGATCTCGCCAGCTTCCACGCCATGGAGGCTCAGCTGGCTCAGGTGTGCCGGCGCGACAAGAAGAGCGTGAAGGATTACCGGGAGAACTACTTCAAGGAGCTGGGGTTCTCCAACATCGTCATCGAACGGGACAACCTCGAAGAGGATCAGAAGTAAACATGCGAACCTTGACTCTGATGGCCGCCTCTCTGCTGCTGGCGGCATGCAGTACACCGGAACAACATCTGGTTGGCAGCGATCGCGACAGCTACGGCTGCATCGGCAGTGCGGGCTATCAGTGGTCAGCGCTGACCGGCAAATGCGTGCGCCTGTTCGAGGAGGGCATCCGGCTCAATCCGACCGATGCCAGCCAGACCAGCAGTGCATTCGTGCTGTTCAATACCGATCAGAGCAAGGCCGAGCTGACCCTGCCCACCGGCGAGCAGCACCAGCTTGCCCGTCAGGGCATGGAAGGCAACTGGTCGTGGCAGGGTAGCGGCTACACCCTATTCCCCTGGAAGGGCTATGTGCTCAAATCCGGTGACAAGGTGCTCTATCAGGGGGAGTGACCAGAGCGCCTGATATCTTCCCGATATCCGCCAAATAAAATGCCGACCCAAGGGGTCGGCATTTTTGTATGTGAAACAACCGGTTATCAGGCGCGACTGAGGTAATCCGCCTGCCCCACCCACTTGTAGCTGGTGAGCTCGGTCAGCCCCATGGGGCCACGAGCGTGCAGCATCTGGGTCGACACCGCCACCTCGGCCCCCAGCCCAAACTGGCCGCCATCGGTGAAACGGGTCGAGGCGTTGACGTAGACCGCCGCCGAACCGGCGCCGTTGACGAAACGCTCGGCGTTGGCCAGATCGTTGGTCAGAATGGCATCGGAGTGGCCTGCGTTATGCTCGCGCATATGGGCCAGCGCCTCGTTCACATCCGCCACCAGCTTGATCCCCAGAGTCAATCCCAGCCACTCGGTATCGAAATCCTCCGGCCCCGCCTCGCACAGGTTGTCGGCGCCCGCCAGCAGCGTCATGGCGTTGGCCGCGGCCACCAGCGTCACCTTGCGCTCGTTCATCAGCGTCACCAGCTGCGGCAGGAAAGTTGAAGCGACTTTCTCGTGTACCAAAAGGGTATCGAGGGCGTTGCAGGCGGAGGGGCGCTGCACCTTGGCGTTGTCGATAACCGCCAGAGAGCGCACCAGATCGGCACTCTCGTCGACGAAGATGTGGCTGATGCCGAAACCACCGATGATGACCGGAATGGAGCTGTTCTCCTTGCACATCTTGTGCAAGCCGGCACCACCGCGGGGAATGATCATGTCCACAAAGCGGTCGAGGCGCAGCAGCTCGGCCACCAGCGCCCGATCCGGGTTGTCGATGTACTGCACTGCAGCCTCGGGCAGGCCGGAGGCCGCCAGCGCATGCTGGATCACCCGCACCAACTCCAGATTGGAGTGGAAGGTCTCGCGCCCGCCGCGCAGTATGCTGGCGTTACCGGTCTTGAGGCAGAGGCTGGCGATGTCGATAGTGACGTTGGGGCGCGCCTCGTAGATAACGCCGATAACCCCGATGGGTACCCGACGACGGGAGAGGCGCAGGCCATTTTCCAGCACCCGGCTATCCATTTCGGCGCCGACCGGATCATCCAGCGTGATCACCTTGCGCACATCTGCCACGATACCGGCCAGCCGGGCCGGATTGAGCAGCAGGCGATCCAGCATCGCCTCTGACAAGCCCGCCTCACGGCCAGCGGCGATATCCTTGTCGTTGGCAGCGAGGATCTGCTCACTGCGCGCCTCCAGCTCGTCGGCGATGGCGGCCAGCGCCCGGTTCTTCTGCGCCGTGCTGACGGTAGCCAGCTGATAGGCGGCTTCTCGAGCCGCCAGCCCCATTTTCTCCAGACTCATCTCATTTCCCTTTGTTCATGCCGTGCCGCCCTGATTAGAGCAGCACCATGTCGTCTCGATGGATAGCCACAGAGCCGTAGCCATAGCCCAATACCTGTTCAATCTGATCAGAGTGGACGCCGCGCAGCTTATCCAGCTCCAGATGGTCGTAACGGCAGATGCCGCGGGCCAGCTCTGCGCCTTTGGGATCAAGAATTCGCACCACATCACCTCGAATAAAGTCGCCCTTGACCGCAACGATCCCCTTGGGCAGCAGGCTGGAGCCTTTATCCTTCATGGCGGCGACAGCCCCCTGATCAACATGGACTTCGCCGTGAGGAGGCGGGCCTGCCAGGATCCAGCTCTTGCGCCCTTCCAGCGGGGAGGCCAGCGCCGGGAAGAGGGTACCGATACGCTCGCCCTTGGCGAGACGGCCGATCACCTCCGGCATCTGGCCGGTCGCAATCACCACGTTGACGCCGGCGCGACGTGCCACATCGGCCGCCTGCAGCTTGGTGGCCATGCCGCCGGTACCGAGGCCGCTGACACTGTCACCTGCCAGCGAGCGCAGGGTATCGTCAATGGTCTGCACCTCTTCGATGAGCTGGGCATCGGGATTGGTACGCGGATCGGCGGTAAACAGCCCCTTCTGGTCGGTGAGCAGGATCAGCAGATCGGCATCCGCCAGGATGGCGGCGCGGGCGGAGAGGTTGTCGTTATCACCGACCTTGATCTCGGCGGTCGCTACCGCGTCGTTTTCGTTGATGACAGGAATAATGCGGTGATCGAGCAGGGTGCGCATGGTATCGCGGGCATTGAGATAGCGCTCCCGATCTTCCAGATCGGCGCGAGTCAGCAGCATCTGGCCGATATGCAAGCCATAGAGGTTGAACAGATCCTGCCACACCCGAATGAGTTGGGTCTGACCGACCGCCGCCAGCATCTGCTTGTTGGGCAAGGTTGGCGCCAGTGGCGGATGGCCCAGATGCTCACGCCCGGCGGCGATAGCCCCCGAGGTGACCACCACGACCCGATGGCCGTGACGGTGCAAGGCCGCACACTGTCTGACCAGCTCGACCATATGGGCACGATTGAGCTGGGAAGACCCCCCTGTGAGCACGCTGGTGCCCAACTTGACGACTATGGTTCTGTTTTCCATGGGAGCATAAAGGCTAAAAAAGTAAGGAATATCTTTATACCCACGGCCATGGAGCCCTGCAAGGCAATTCATGGTGCGGTGGAAGAGTAGAAAAAACGGGAGGAGAGAGAACTGAAGCCCTGCGAGTGACAGATGCAACTCGCAGGGCTTCAGGGGATCAGGCTGCCGTTACGGTCAACTCGTTGGTGACCTGCTCGGCAGGAGACAGGTGACACTCAAGCGCGGCCAGCTTGTCGCTGATGAGCTTGTAGAAGCGGTTGAGGGTGCGTTCCACCTCCACCTGATGCTTCTTGGGGATCGGCTTGTCGAGCCACTCGCCATCGGCATTGTAAAAACCGAACTGATAGTGATAGCGGAACTGGTGATCATCCTGCTCCAGCACCAGCCACCAGCCCCAGAACTCCCGCTTGTCCGGCGCCGGTTTGGCGCTGACGCAGACAGACAAACAGTCGAAGCGGTAACGCCCCTCTTCACAGAGATCTTCGCGCAGATAGGGGCCAATGGCAGCAAACTGCCGCAGCAGCCGCTTGTAGGTCACTCTTTCAGACATGTTAACCTCCCTGTTAAACAAGCCGCGCCACCTGGTGATGGCGTCAGATTTTTAGCGCAATATCAGGCACACAGGTGCCGTTTCAACCACTCGACAATCTCATCCAGCGCCTGGTCATAGACCTCCAGCAAGGGCTGTTTGTCAAACACGATGGCCTTGCCATTGCGGCTGGCCGACGCCAACGCCCGGACATCCTGCTCGGGACAGATGAAATCTCTCTTGTGTCCGATACTTAATATCGGCACCGATGTGCGAGTCCCGAGCAATCCTTGCGTTTTCAGTGAAAATACCTGGCACTTGGTGCGCATGGTATCCCACTGTGCCGCATCGGCCCCCAACCGGTTGGCCAGACTGTCCCGCATCATGCGCGGGCATCGGGCAAACAACTCCTGATTGGTAAACACCTGATTGACCCCGGCCCCGACGCAGACCACGGTTTTGAGCTTGAACGGCTCGATAAAGGCCAGCCGCGCCGCCACATTGCCCGCCAGTCGAAAACCGACCATGGCAATACGCTGGTGATCGACCCAGGCCACCTCGGAGAGGTAGTGCAGCACCGCCTGATGGAGACGACTGGTATCCTGCACCAGCGGCCAGTGCTCGGCATAGCCGATACCCGGCATATCCAGCGACAACATGCCGATGCCGTTGGGTTCGAGCCGTTTGAGGTAGAAGTTGAGAAAATCGAGCTGCAGGGAGTCGATCCCCCCGCTGATGATCACCAGCGGCACCGGCTTGTCGGTAGCCGGCAGGTGGAGATAGCCCTGGATATTCTTGCCGCGAAATGGCACCTGGATCTCTTTGAGCGGCACCTTGAACAGCCGGCCCGCTTCGCGATAGGCCATGTTGCCGAGCAGTTGGGCCTGATCCGCCAGTTCGTCATCTTTCAGATGGGGGTAGCTGGCGATGGAGTAGTAGCGCACCGCCTTGAGCAGTTGCTTGAGCGCCCCTTCCTTATCGCCCTGCTCGCACAGTTCGCGGCCCTGCTTGAAATAGGTGCCAGCCACCTGGCTCCACTCGTAGATCCAGTTGCCGGGCACATAGCCCTTGATGGTATCGAGATAGCAGTCGTGGGTGCGCTCGCCGGTCGCCATGGCGATGCGGGCCAGAGTCTGCTCCACCTCGACCGGATCTGCCCCCTGCCAAGCCCAGGATGGGCGGCGCAGTAAGCGATACCAGCTCTTTGACATGGAGCCGTCAATAAACATCTCGTCTGACTCGGCCTCGGCCAGTTCGGCAGGGCTGGAGTTGGAGATCTCGGAAGTTTCCAATACCTTCTTGACCCGGGTGAACAGTTTTTCGGTCAGATTAAGGTCGTCGTTCAAGTCCAAGATAATGTCTCTTTCAATCAGGCAATGGTTCATCTTAACCACTTTTACTGCCCGTCAGCCACCCCGCAACAGATTGATACACAAAAAAACAGGGCTCCTTCAAGGAGCCCTGTGAAACCATTACTCTTCGTCGCAGATTGGCGTGACAAACTCCAGCGCCATATCCCACGGTTGCTCGATCCAGGTGTCCTGCGGGATGGCAACTTCGAAATCATCCAGCAGCGGCTCACCCATCGGCTTGGCAAAAATGGCGATGAACTTGGCTTTTGGGTAGAGATCGCGAATGGCCTTGGCGGTTGTGCCGGTGTCCACCAGATCTTCCACTACCAGCCAACCTTCGCCGTCACCGGCAGTGGTCGCACCCTTCACAACCACCAGCTCGCGCTGGTTGTCATGGTCATAGCTGGAGATGCAGAGGGTCTCTACGTTGCGGATGCCGAGTTCACGGGCCATCAGGGCTGCGGGTACCAGACCGCCGCGGCTGACCGCGATGATCCCTTTCCACTGGTTGGCAGGCAGTTGACGACGAGCCAGACGGCGAGCTTCACGTTGCAGGTTGTCCCACGACACATAAAACTTTTTCGGCATATTATCGATCTCGAATAGTTGTACAAAAACAATCACTTAAAATAATGGCATCCGAAAGTATCCTCTCGAATGCCAATAAATGGCGGCTCTTGTCCGGCTGAATTCAGATTGCACTTGGTCTGCCTGAGAGATGACCTCGGCAGCAAATCTGATAACAGTGGAAGCAAGATGGACATATCCGGCGCTTGGGTCGATAAGAGTGCCAAAACCGCGGACAGGCTGTTGGGCCGATATGATAGCACCCTTTGCAGAGAAAATGCCTGGCAAACGTATGCCAAATTCAGGAAAAATTGGCCTCTTCATCTTCAAATGACCCAACCAGAGAGTCGAACGGCCAATCTTGTTCCCCTTTCGTCAGCGACAATTGACGCTCTTCGGCAAACGACAGATAAAAAAATAGCAGGGGGAGGATTTACCTCGCGCACCTGCTGCTTTGTCGTCTGCACCCAATCGGGTGACTTGCCCCTCAGGACAAGCTCGTCTTAGCGACGGCTGACGAAGGGGTTAGGGTAGCTGAAACCCTGGGTATAGAGAGATGGGGCGAACCAATAGGTAGAGTTGCTGCCTGGCATCTTGAATCTCCTGATTGCTTAACAAGTTACGTACCTTTATGCGGGCTCAAATCCTTGAACGAACACTCGGTTCCATGGAGGCGCACTTGCTTTGCTTCGGTTCCCTGGAGGCTTTCATCGTCATCCTGACGGGTGGCGAACCACGGGAGCTAATTTACCAGCCGGCACCGTAAATTCAATCTTTTTGTGAAGCTCGTCACATAAATTTCGTTTCTGCCAAACAGTGTCACCCGAGCCTGACAATTGCACTGCCCCGGTGGCCACCGACAGCACAACCGCCCTGCGATTTGCGCTAACCGCTCACATTTTTCTGCGATTGACTGTATTATCGTTATCCACTTTCCAGGCCCACTGACGGGGCCTCTCTCATTCCGTGCTGGTAAGGAGTCCTGACGTGGCACAACTAAGTTCCTTGTCCCCCCAACTGATTTGGCATTTCTTCGAACAGATCTGCTCCATCCCCCACCCTTCCAAGCATGAAGCCAAGCTGAGCGCCTGGATCGTCCAATGGGCGCAAGGGGAAGGTCTGGCGGTCAAACAGGATAACGTCGGCAACATCATCATCAAGAAACCGGCTACCCCGGGGATGGAAAACCGCAAAGGTGTGGTGCTGCAGGCCCACATCGACATGGTGCCGCAGGCCAACGCCGACACCAAACACGACTTCGCGACCGATCCCATCGATGCTTATGTCGATGGCGAGTGGGTCACTGCCCGTGGCACCACCCTGGGTGCCGACAACGGCATCGGTATGGCCGGTTGCCTGGCCGTGCTGGCGGACAAGACCATCAAGCACGGCCCGCTGGAAGTGCTGCTGACCACTGACGAAGAGACCGGCATGACCGGCGCCTTCGGTCTGGAAGCGGGTTGGCTGGAAGGCGAGATCCTGCTCAACACCGACTCCGAAGAGGATGGCGAGGTCTATATGGGCTGCGCCGGTGGGGTGGATGCCAATATCCGTTTCCCGCTCGAGCTGGCTGATGCTGCGGAAGGCGAAGCCCTCGAGCTGGCCGTCAAAGGGCTGCGTGGCGGTCACTCCGGTTGCGACATCCACCGCGGTCGTGGCAACGCCAACAAGCTGCTGGTGCGCCTGCTCAAAGCAGCCGAGCCGCTCGGTATCCGTCTGGCCGAGATCCACGGCGGCACCCTGCGCAACGCCATCCCGCGCGAAGCCCGTGCCACCCTGCTGGTACCCGCTGCCAGCGTAAACGAGTTCAAGGCCCTGGTTGACCGCTATACCGGGATCTACCAGACCGAGCTGGCCGCCACCGAGCCGAACCTGACTCTGCTGGTCAACAGCGCCGCCAAACCGGCCAAGCTGATGAGCGTCTCCCTGCAGCAGCGCCTGCTGGATGCCCTGATGGCCTGCCCGAATGGCGTGATGCGCATGAGCGATGCCATGCCCGGCGTGACCGAAACCTCTACCAACCTGGGGGTCATCAAGACTCAGGATGGCGAAGTGTACGTCCAGTGCCTGATCCGCTCCCTGATCGATTCCGGTCGCGAGAGCATCGAGCAGATGACCCGCTCCCTGTTCACCCTGGCGGGTGCCAGCTGCGAATTCACCGGTGCCTATCCGGGTTGGGCGCCGAACGTGGACTCCCCCGTCATGGCGCTGGTGCGCAACAGCTACCAGACCCTGTTCGGCACCATGCCCAACGTGATGGTGATCCACGCCGGTCTCGAGTGCGGTCTGTTCAAGAGCGCCTATCCGGAGTGGGACATGGTCTCCTTCGGCCCGACCATCCGCGGTGCCCACTCCCCTGATGAGAAGGTACACATCCCGGCAGTCGAGCGTTTCTGGCAACTGCTGGTACACGTACTGGAAGCCATTCCGGCCAAATAACCCGGCCTACGCCACACAGCAAAGCAAAGCCCCGCACTGCTGCGGGGCTTTTTATTGTCTTTTCCAGCCTGACTTTGGCGCTTAACGAATGCCGCGGGCCTCGCGGATCCACTCCCAGGCTTGCTGGATCTCCTGGGTCTTCTCCTTGGCCATCTCCATCATCTCCGGTGGCAATCCCTTGGCGGCCAGCTTGTCCGGGTGATGCTTGCTCATCTCCTTGCGGTAGGCGCGCTTGATATCCTGATCGCTGTCGCTCTCGCTTACCCCCAGCAACTGGTAGGCATTCTTGAGGCGATCCGCCGAGGGAGGCGCCTGCCGATACTGCTGGCCACCCGCACCGCCCCCCTGATACTGGCCATGGGCCTGATTGAAGAAGTTCATCTGCGCCTCGGCCATCGCCAGAATACGGGCCAGCTCGATGCGGCTGAAGCCCAGCTCGTCAGCAATGGTGTGCAGGATGGCGCGTTCACCATCCTCTAACCGACCATCGGCAAAGGCGGCCTGCAGCTGCACTTCCAGAAAGAAGCGCAGGATATCGCGCTGGCCCTGGCTGGCCCGACGAAACTCGGCCAGGGTCTCGCGCAGCGGGAAACCGGCCTCCTTGCCCTGCCGGAACGAATCCTGCGCGCGGCTGCGCAGCTCGCCGGAGAGACGCATCCGATCCATCAGATTGGAGGCGACCCGGATCTCCTGCTCGGTCACCTGGCCGCTCGATTTGGCGATATGGCCCATCACCGAGAAGGTGGCATGGAAGAAGACAGCCTGTTGCTCCTGAGTCGGGGTACGACGAAACGCCCCCTGCAGCCCCATGCCGCGATCGAAACGGTGGCCAATCCAGAGACCAATCAGGGCACCAACAATGTTGCCGAGCAGAAAACCGAAGAAGGCGCCCAGCACCTTACCCCAAATACGCATGGTTCAAGACCTCTTGATGTTATTGAGCGCGGCGCTGAAGCTGTTCGTCCAGCTCGCGCAGACGCTCGACAGTGCCGATATCGCGCCACTCGCCAGCCAGCAGGCAGCCACCTACCAGACCCTGCGCCATCCACTCCCGCAGCAGGGGAGCCAATTTGCGGGCACCGGCAGGCAGACCGGCAAAGGCTGCGGGCCGATAAAGACCGACGCCGCTGAACGTGAAGGCGGGGGTGTCTACGACCTTGCCAGCCTGCAGGGCGAAGTCCCCGGCCGGATGCTGGGGAGGATTGGGCGCCAGCCAGAGGTGGGCCAAATGTTCACCCAGGTGCAGCTCAACCAGAGAGCGATAGTCGAGATCGAGCCAAGTATCGCCATTGATCACCAGAAACGGCTCATCCCCCAACAGTGGCAGCGCCTGAATGATGCCGCCGGCCGTCTCCAGCGCACTCTCCTCGGCCGACCAGTGAATGGCCACGCCAAGCGCACTGCCATCACCCAGGCTCTCGACCAGCTTGTGGCCGAGCCAGGCGTGGTTGATCACCAGCTCGGTGACTCCGGCTGCTTTGAGCTTTTCGATATGGTGGACGATGAGCGGCTTGCCCCCGACAGCCAACAACGGCTTGGGCAGCAGGTCAGTCAGCGGGCGCATCCGCTCGCCACGGCCAGCGGCCAGGATCATCGCCTTCATGGTTTCACCCCGGCGTTGGCGATCCCCGGCAACACCACCTGCTCGAGCCACAAACCAAAACGAGCCAGCACCGGATAGGCGCTACCGTGGCTGCGACAGACATCCACCACGTAGCCGAGAGTACGGGGAATATCCTTGAGATAGCCGGATTTGCCGTCGCGATGATAGAGGCGGGTGAAGATTCCCGCCGCTTTCAGATGGCGCTGCATGCCGGTCAGGTCGGCATCGCGGCGGAAACTGGCGTAGTCGCGCTCGCCAAGCAGTCCCGCCTGCTGCAGAGTGGCAAAACCGTGTTGCATCCCCTGCTCGATCACTGCGTCCGGCCAGCGCACATAGCAATCTTTCAGCAGGGAAACCAGGTCATAAGTGAGCGGTCCGATGACCATATCCTGAAAATCGATGATGGCGAGTTCGCTGGTATCAGGAGTGTCTCCGCCGCACACCATCAGGTTGCGACTGTGGAAGTCACGGTGCATGACCCCTTGTGGCTGAGCCAGATTACAGGCGGTGAGGCAGGCAAAGGTCTCATCAAGCAATTGTTGCTCTTCATCGCTCAGGGTCAGTTGCAGATGATGGCCAAGCAGCCACTCGGGGAAAATGCTGTTCTCCCGCGCCATAAAGGCGGCATCGAAGGGCTCAAGCGCCAGCTCTACCGACCCCAGAGTTGGCAGCAGCTCTATCGCCTTGCCATACCAGGCCAGCACATTTTGCTCGTTCAGGCAGCTGATCAGCTGGGTATCGCCCAGGTCGCTGACCGCCAGCAAACCTTGTTCATAGTCAACGGCCTTGACCTCTGGCGCCAGGAGCTGACGCGCATGCAAGGCCGCAGCATTACGAACAAACTCATGATTTTTTTCGGTTTTCGGATTGGCATCCACCCATACCAGCCCGGCACCACGGTAGTAGCGGCGGAAGCTGGCATCACCGGAAATGAGGGTCAACTGAAGGGTGGCATCGCCTGAAATCTGGCGTGCCCACTGCAATAGCAGGGAATCGCGATCGTGCATAAGTCGGGGACCAAGGTGGAAAGCAGCACTTGGCTGTTAGCCCTGGCCGCAATAATGCTTTATCATTGCCGGCTAACATAAAGCAATGACATGCAATGTCAACTCGATGAAACCTGTCGTAAAATGCATGCCTTGGATCAACCGTATCTATCACGGATTGCACGAGTCTTTCACATGACAAAATGGACACTGGGATACCGTTATCCCATCGCCCTGACTATCAGCCTGGCACCGGCCCTGACATCCATGATGGTTCAGGCTGCCCCTTTTGAGACGCCGCCAGCCACAGGGATCCTCGACAGCCTCTGTTACGACTATGTCCCCAAGGTCGAAAAACCAGCCTCTGCCGAGGAGGCCAATGCGCTGCCGGTCGAGGTGGATGCTGACCGCCTCGAAGCCAAGCAGGGCGGCACCGCCGTCTATGAAGGGGATGTCAAGGTTCGTCAGGGGGTTCGCAAGTTTGACTCCGACTATGCCCAGCTCGACCAGAAGAGCCGGGATGTCATCGCCATCGGCAACATCTATTACAACGACGGTCAGGTGACCGTCACCAGCGACAAGACCCTCAAATCCAACCTGGATACCAAGAACTCCGAACTGGAAGAGGGCAAATATCAGGTTCATGGCTCACCGGTGCGCGGCTTTGCCAAGCGGGTCACCATGACCAACAACAACCAGAACATCACCATGGAGGGGGCCCAGTACACCACCTGCCCCCCGGGTCAGGAGGTGTGGACCCTCAAAGCGGGCAGCATCGACATCGACCAGAAAGAGGTGTTCGGCGAGGCGTGGAACGCCAGCCTCTGGCTCTATGACTATCCTGTTTTTTACTTTCCCTATATCAACTTCCCCATCAAGGATGAGCGGAAGACGGGCTTGCTCTACCCCGGCTATACCCAGAGCTCCAGCAACGGCATGGATATCACCCAGCCATTCTACTGGAACATAGCCCCCAACTACGATGCCACCATCACCTCCCGTTTTATGGACAAACGCGGCCTGATGGAGCAGGTGGAGTTCCGCTATATGCCGGACCCCGCCCACGCAGGCATCCTCTACTTTGAAAACCTGGCGGACGACAAGCAGTACGATGCCGGCAACCCCAGCTTCATCAACACGTCGACCGGCACCCCTTACCTGTCTGATGGCCACCGCTATCTGATGAACGTGCGTCACGGCTCAAGCCTGATGGATGGTTCCTTGCGCTTTGGTGTCGATTACACCCAGGTGCGCGACAAGGATTACAACTACTTCAACGACTTCAGTCCTCAGGTGGGCACCCAGGTCGACAGCCAGTTGCAGCAATCCTTTACTGCCGGTTACTACCAGCAGAACTGGAACCTCACTTCCGAGGTGCGCCGCTATCAGATCCTGAGCCCTTACGCGCTACTGCCCCACGAGATGCTGCCGCGTATCGACTACAACTACTACCAGCAGGGCAAGTGGTTCGATCTGGCCTGGAACAGCGAACTGACCAAATTTGGTTATGACAGCGGCAGTGCCAGTGCCCAGCAGTCCGGTGAGCGTTACACCGCCACCCGTCTGCACTTGGCTCCGACCCTGACCGTACCTCTCATCGATGCCCCTGGCTACTACCTCACCAGCCAGTACAAGCTGATGTTTACCTCCTACAACCAGGAGGTACCCAAGGATCTGGTCTACACGGATCGCTCGCGTTTTACCGACTCCAGCACTGGCCAGCTCACCCTTAAGGATGGCACTGTCAACCGTACCCTCCCCTCCTTCCGCCTCAAGGGTGGGCTCAACTTCGATCGCCCGGTTGACTGGTATGATGGCAAGGGTACCCAGACGCTGGAGCCGGAGTTCCAGTATCTCTATGTCCCCTATCGGGATCAGGACGACATCGGGATCTACGACTCCACCACCACCCGTCAGGATTACTACAGCCTGTTCAGTGATCGCCGCTACGCCGGTCTCGACCGCATCAGCGACGCCAACCGCGTCACTGCCGGTCTCACCAGCCGGATCTACGACAACGTAGGTGACGAGCGGCTGCGTTTGGCAGTAGCCCAGGCCTTCGAGATTACGCCGCCCAAGGTTCGCCTCTATCCTTCGGATCCCGAGAGCACCAACTCTCGCTCCCTGCTCTCCTTTGAGGGGGATGCCCGGGTCACGGAGCAGTGGTTTGCTCACGCTGGCACTCAATACGACACCGAGAAAAGTCAGTTCAGTGCGGCAAATGGCGCGGTGGAATACCGCAACGAGAAGTTCATCAGCCAGGTCAACTACCGCTTTATCAAGGATGGCAATAAGAGCTACTACAACAGTGCGGTGGCCGAAGACTTGAGCCAGGCAGGTTTGGTGATGATGGCGCCGATCGCCGATCAGTGGCAGATGTATGGTGGCTACTACCGTGACATCCAGCAAAACGTCAATATTGACCGCAAAATAGGCGTCAAATATGACTCCTGCTGCTGGAGCATCAACCTGAGTCTGGAGTGGCACAACCAGCCAGACAACATCACTCTGAAGCCCACCTCCGAGAAATCGATCGGTCTTCAATTCGAGATGAAGGGGCTTGGCAGTGTCGGTACCGGTGGCCGCAGCGTCACGCTGGATACCGAGCTGTTGCCCTATGTTCGCCCGTTTAATCTGAAAGACCAGCAATGATGCTGGTCCAGCCTTGAGAGATGGATATGAAAAAGACCCTGATTGCCCTGCTGACCGCGGGTATGTTTGGCGCCATGAGTCAGGCGGCACTGGCGGCCCCCGAGCTGATGGACAAGGTACTGGCCGTGGTCAACAAGGACGTGGTGCTTGCCAGTCAACAGGATGCACTGGTCAACAAGGTAAAGCTCTCCGCCCAAGAGAGCGGCCAGTCCCTGCCCGATGACGCCACCCTGCGCAAGCAGGCACTGGATCGCCTGATCCAGGAGAGTCTGCAGCTGCAACTGGCTGATCGCCAGGGCCTCAAGATCAGCGATACCCAGCTGGAGCAAGCTATCCAGGGGATCGCTGCCGACAACAAGATGACCATGGATCAGCTGCGTGCCCAGCTCGCCCGTGAAGGGATGAGCTATGCCCAGTATCGGGAGGAGGTGCGCCGCGAGATCCTGATGAACGAGGTACGCCGCAATCAGGTACGCCGTCGCATCAACATCTCCGATCAGGAGGTGAAGCAGGTGGTCGAGATCCTGAAAAAACAGGGTCAGCAACAGAACGAATACCACGTCGGCCATATCCAGATCTCCCTGCCGGATAACCCCACCGCAGCCCAGCTGGATGCCGCCAAGAGCAAGATCGAGCGTATCCTGGCTGCCCTCAAGCAGGGTGCCGACTTCCGCAAACTGGCCATTGCCGAAAGTAACGGCCCCAAGGCGCTGGAAGGTGGTGACTGGGGCTGGATGAGCCCGCAAGAGATGCCGACCCTGATGGCGGAAGCGGTACAGGGCGCCAAGAAGGGCGACATCGTCGGCCCGCTGCGCTCTGGTGCCGGTCTGCACATCATCAAGGTGTTCGACACCAAGGGCCAGCAGCAGGTGATGCTGACCGAGGTGAAGGCTCGCCACATTCTGATCAAGCCCTCCATCATCCTGAGCGAAGAGAAGGCCAAGGGGATGCTGGACGGCATCCTGCACGACATCAAGAGCGGCAAGGCAAGCTTCGCCAGCATGGCTGAGAAGTACTCCGAAGATCCGGGCTCTGCAGTACAGGGCGGCGAACTGGGCTGGTCTGATCCCAACGTCTATGTGCCCGAGTTCCGCGACATGGTCAACCGCCTGCAGCCGGGCCAAATCAGTGCCCCGTTCCGTACCAGCCATGGCTGGCACATCGTGCAGGTGGAAGATCGCCGTAGCCAGGACGCCACCGACAAGGCACAGGAGCAGCGCGCCTACCAGCTCATTTACAACCGTCGCTTCGTGGAAGAGTCCCAGGCGTGGCTGGACGAGCTGCGTGACGAGGCCTACATCCGCATCGAAGGCGCCGGTAGCTGATGAACTGCCGTCGTCTTGCCGTCACCCCGGGCGAACCGGCCGGGATTGGGCCTGATCTGGTGCTGCAGATTGCCCAGCAGGATTGGCCGCACCAGTTGGTGGTCATTGCCGATCCGGTATTGCTGCACGAGCGGGCGGCCCTGCTGGGGCTGCCCATCGAGCTTGAGCCCTATGATGCCAGTCAACCTGCTCAACCGCAGCGAGCCGGCACCCTGACGGTATGTTCTGTCTCTCTCGGTACCTCTGTGGTACCGGGCGAGCTGAACGAAGGCAACGGCGCCTATGTGCTGGCGACCCTGCAGCGCGCCTGCGATGGCAACATGAGCGGCGAATTTGCCGCCGTGGTGACCGGGCCGGTACACAAGGGGATCATCAATCAGGCCGGTGTCTCGTTTAGCGGTCATACCGAGTTCTTCGCCCAGCAGTCGGGCACCGCCGATGTGGTGATGATGCTGGCAACCGAGGGACTGCGGGTTGCGCTGGCGACCACCCATATCCCCCTTGCCTATGTGGCGATGGCGATCACGGAAGATCGCCTCGGCAAGGTGATCCGCATCCTCAATGCGGATCTCGCCACCAAGTTTGGCATCGCCAAACCCCGAATTTACGTCTGCGGCCTCAATCCCCACGCCGGGGAAGGCGGCCACCTCGGACGTGAAGAGATTGACGTGATCGAACCCGCTCTGGCCACGCTGCGCCAAGAGGGGATCGATCTGGCCGGCCCGTTGCCGGCCGACACCCTGTTCCAGGAGAAATACCTCAAGGATGCGGATGCGGTACTCGCCATGTACCACGACCAGGGGCTGCCCGTGCTCAAATACAAGGGCTTTGGCAGTTCGGTCAATATCACTCTGGGGCTTCCCTTCATCCGCACTTCGGTGGATCACGGCACCGCGCTGGATCTGGCAGGCAAGGGCCTGGCTGATTCGGGTAGCCTTGTCACCGCGATTAACCACGCCATCAAGATGGTAGAGAAAAAAAGATATGAGCAGTAAGGTGCACATGGGCCACACGGCCCGTAAGCGTTTCGGTCAGAACTTCTTGCACGATCGCTACGTGATCGACCAGATCGTGGCCGCCATCAATCCGCAGCCGGGCCAAAACCTGGTGGAGATCGGCCCGGGTCTGGCCGCGCTGACCGAGCCGGTTGCCGCCCAGATGGACAAGATGACCGTGGTCGAGCTGGACCGGGATCTGGCGGCGCGCCTGCGCGAGCACCCGACCCTGAAGGAGAAGCTCACCGTCATCGAAGCCGATGCCATGCGCTTCGACTTCAGCACCCTGATGGGTGAAGGCAAGGGGCCGCTGCGTATCTTCGGCAACCTGCCCTACAACATCTCCACCCCGCTCATCTTCCACCTGTGCGAGTTCGCCGATCGGGTCGAAGACATGCACTTCATGCTGCAAAAGGAAGTGGTATTGCGTCTGGCCGCCGGCCCCGGCAGCAAGGCTTATGGCCGTCTGAGCGTGATGACCCAGTACTACTGCCAGGTGATCCCGGTACTGGAAGTGGGCCCGGGCGCCTTCAAGCCAGCACCGAAGGTAGACTCTGCCGTGGTTCGTCTGGTGCCGCACAAGAACCCGACCATAGTCGCCAAAGACATCCGTTGTCTGAATCGCGTCTGCACTGAGGGCTTCGGCCAGCGTCGCAAGACCATCCGCAACAGCTTCTCCAACTTCATCACCGACGCCCAGCTGACCGAGCTTGGTATCGATGGCAATCTGCGCCCGGAGAACCTCTCCCTCGAGCAGTTTGTCATGATCGCCAACTGGCTGGCGGATCAGCCAAAGGCCTGATCCGGTGTCGCTCCCGCACATCGTTGTCCGCCCATACCCCTCGTATGTGGCGGATAGCAAAGACCCCTACCAGTTTCACTATCTTATCGAGATTGAGAATCTGGGGCCCGGCCCGGTGCAGCTGCTGCATCGGCGCTGGCTCATCACCGATGCCAATGGCAAGATGCAGGAAGTCTCGGGCCCCGGCGTGGTCGGGGAGCAACCCCTTATTGCCGAGGGAGAGACCTACCGCTACCAGAGCGGCGTGCCGCTGGCGACACCGCTCGGAGTGATGGAGGGGAGTTACACCCTGCAAGATGGCTCTGGCCAGCAGTTTGAGGCGCCCGTCGCCCCCTTCACGCTGGCCATCCCCAACATTATCAACTGAGGTTTCATGGCGAACTGTTTTGTCGGTGACATCCAGGGCTGTTACGACGACTTGCGCCGTCTGCTGGATCTTGCCAAGTTCGATCCCGAAAATGACGTGCTCTGGCTCTGCGGCGATCTGGTCGCCCGCGGCCCGGACTCGCTCAACACATTGCGATTCGTCAAGGATCTGGGCAACCGTGCCATTACCGTGCTCGGTAACCACGACCTGCACCTGTTGGCGGTGGCCAATGGCGTTGCACCGCTCAAGAAGAAAGACAAGCTGCAGAGCCTGATGGATGCGCCGGATCGGGACGAACTGCTGGAGTGGCTGCGCCACCGCCCGCTGCTGGCCGAACACCCCGACCTGCCCATCATGATGGTGCATGCCGGTATCTCTCCGGCGTGGGATGCCCGCACCGCCCGCAACTGCGCCCGCGAGGTAGAGAGCCTGCTGCGTGGCGATCAGTACCTGTGGCTACTGCACAACATGTATGGCGATCAGCCGGATGGCTGGAAAGATGATCTGGTCGGGATCGACCGCTACCGCTACATCATCAACACCTTCACCCGGATGCGCTTCTGCTACTTCGATGGTCGGCTCGACTTCAAATGCAAGAAGGGCCCCAAAGAGTCGACCCCGGGGCTGCGCCCCTGGTTCGAGCAGCGCGAGCATCACGTGGATGACCCCATTCTGGTGTTCGGCCACTGGGCGGCCCTGATGGGCAACACCGGCAAGAGCGATATAAAGGCGCTCGATACCGGCTGTGTCTGGGGCAACAGCCTCACTCTGTGGCGCTATGAGGATGATGCCCTCTTTGCCACCCCCTGCCCCACTCACGCCAGCTAGGGCAGTGATTGCAAAGACCTGAACCAAAAAGAGAGCCCGGCAACTTGCCGGGCTCTCTTTTTCCACAACAGCTCTGGTTACAACTTGCGCCCCAACCGTTTCTCGATCTGGCGTCGCTCCCACTCCGGGCCAAACAGTTTGAAAGGCTCGAATATCCGAATGGCATGGGACGCCAACCCCAATCCCCACCCCAATGCCGGCCACCAGGCCCAGATATACCCGGGGTTGCTCAGGTAGTTGATGGCAAACAACCCGCCAATCACCAGCAGATAGCTGGCGACATGGTGATAGAAGCCCTTGAGCCCCTCCACATACTTCATGGCGGCCCGCTCCTCAGCCGAGACCTGCAATCCATCCTGTTCCATCGTGTCACTCCCTCTCATCTCATGCTCCTGTTGCCGTGTGCCGTCCAGTTGCGCCACATCGAGCTCAAAGACGGCGGCCAGGGCCTTGAGGGATTCCAGTCCGGGTTGCTGACCCTGCTCGATCCGCTGAATGGTGCGAACGCTCAGGCCGGTAAAGGCTGCCAACTGCTCCTGTGACCAGCCCCGCTGCAATCTCAACTTCCTGACGATCATCTCGAACTCCTTGTGGTTGCTTGACGGAACCAGAATAGGGGCTGGAGGGTGGCACGCGACACGACAGCAGCCTGACACCAACCTGACTTTCCTTTTAATTCAGTACATTAGATAAAGGCTTGATATCCGGGATCCGGTTCCCCAACAGCCCCCTTGCGAAAATCTGACAGCGGGGCGACACCAGACTCTCTCTGCAAGATAGCGCCTTTGTATGCGGGGAGGCGAGCTTATAGATCCCGCATCAACCCGGCTGCGATCTCGAAAGAGCGCAAGCGAGCCTGATGATCGACGATGGGACCGTTGAACATCAGCTCATCGGCTCGGGTTTCCGCCAGCAACGCTTTGAGGCCATGGCGGATCTGCTCCGGATCGCCCACCAGAGAGCGGGCAAGGGTCTGCTCCATCGCCATCAGCTCGCGCGGCGACCATTGCTCGCCCAACTCGGCAACCGGTGCTGGCAGCTTGCCCGCATCGCCACGATGGAGGCGCAGGAACTGCTGCTGCAATGTAGTGAACTGGAAGCGCGCCTCCCGCTCGCTGTCGGCGGCGATCATGTTGATGCAGACCACCGCATGGGGCTTGGGCCAGCGAGCAGAAGGGCGATACTGGTTGCGATAGAGCTCAAGTGCTTGCAGCAACATGGCTGGCGCAAAATGGGAGGCAAAACCGAACGGCAAGCCCATCGCCGCAGCCAGTTGGGCACTGTAGAGGCTGGAGCCCAGCAGCCAGATGGGCAGATGCAGTCCCTGCCCGGGCACCGCCTGCACCGCGCCAATCTCGTCGCCAAAGTAGCTCATCAGCTCGCGGACATCGGCCGGGAACTCATCCACCTCACCACTGCGTTGGCGTCTGAGGGCCCGCATGGTGCGCTGATCGGTACCGGGGGCGCGACCAAGGCCGAGATCGATGCGGTCGGGATAGAGAGAAGCCAGGGTGCCAAACTGCTCGGCAATGACCAACGGCGAGTGGTTCGGCAGCATGATGCCACCCGCCCCGATCCGCAGGGTGCTGGTTGCCCCGGCAAGATGGCCGATCAACACAGATGTCGCTGCACTGGCAATACCCGGCATGTTGTGGTGTTCGGCCAGCCAGTAGCGATGGTAACCCCAACGCTCGGCATGTTGTGCCAGATCGCGCGAATGGTGGAACGATTCGGCAGGATGGGAACCCTCGGCAACCGGCACCAGATCGAGAAGGGAATAGGGAATGGCAGACATAAATACACTCCGTTGCATCACAATTTGCTAACAGAGGGGCACTCTACCATGAGATGTTCGAACGGAACACTTTCTGCCGTGGCAAACGCCAGATAGCAAAAGGCCACTCCATAGGGAGTGGCCTTAAGGCTATGGCAGTCTGTATCAGAACAGCAGATGAGCCATACCGGCAATTACCGGCAGGGTCACCAGAGTGCGCATCAGGAAGATAATAAAGAGCTCCCACAACTTGACCGGAATTTTGCTGCCCAGCAACAGCGCGCCCACTTCAGACATATAGATAAGCTGGGTCACCGACATGGCCGCGATGACGAAGCGGGTCATCTCGCTCTCGATGCTGGATGCCAGCACAGCCGGGATAAACATGTCGGCAAACCCGACCATGATGGTCTTGGCGGCCGCTTCGGCCTCCGGCAGTTGCAGCAGTTCGAGCAAGGGAACGAACGGCGCACCCAGCCAGTTGAAGACGGGGGTATGTTCAGCCAGCATCAGGGCACAAGTACCGATCGCCATCACCACTGGCAGCACGCCAAACACCATGTCCAGCGCGTTCTTCACCCCTTCCCGCACCACAGCGCCGAGATCGGTCATCTTCTCCGCCTTGGTCAGGGCACGCTCAAGACCATAGCTCAGCACACTGTGTTGATGCGGTACAGACTCCTGCTTGCGGCACAAGGGGGTGCCATCGATATAGACATCCCTCTTCCAGCAGAGCGGGGGCAGGCGTGGTACCACGATGGCCGCAACCACACCGGCCAAACAGACGGTCAGATAGAAGGGCACAAACATGTGCTCCAGCTTCACCTGAGAGATCACCACCAGACAGAAGGTGATGGAGACGGCAGAGAAGGTGGTACCAATGACGGCAGCTTCCCGCTGGGTATAAAACTTCCCTTCGTACTGCTTGCTGGTGAGCAGAATGCCGACGCTACCATCCCCCAGCCAGGAGGCAAAACAGTCCACGGCGGAGCGACCCGGCAGACGGAACACCGGGCGCATGATGCGGGTCATCATGGTGCCGACGAACTCCAGCAGCCCGAAATCGAGCAACAACGGCAGCAGCAGGCCGGCAAAAATGAAGACCGAGAAGAGCACTGGTAGCAGATCGTTGAGCACCAGCCCGCCGGTTGCGCCGGAGTGTAGCACTTCAGGCCCGGTCTGGAAGAAGGTCAGCAGTACGAAGATCCCGCCCAGCACCCGCACACAGGCCCAGAAGGGAGAGACGTTAAACAGGCTGTTGAGGAAAGGACGGTGCACCAGGATCGCCGGTTTGAACAACCAGGCGATGACGGTCATCAGCATGGTAGTAGTGATCACCGCGCTGACCATGGCGACCAGATAGTCGGCAAACACCCGCTGAACCAGCTTGGCCAGCACGGCTACCGGAATGGTGACATTCCCGTCATAAAGTACCGGAGTCATGAACAACAGGATCCCGATCAGCGAGGGGATCAAGAACATCAACAGATTGCGGCGGGTATTGACCGCAGGCGCTTCCAGACTCTTTTCCAACATAATCTACTGCCCTGACATAGCTAAAACTTATGCCGGATAATGCGCATATTCATGCACATCCAGCCAAACGGGGCGCAAGAATATCCCAATAGAATGGATTAAAAAAGCAATTTCAGATTAATTAACGAATAAATACCCAAATAAAACCGGCGTGAACGGGTAAACAGGCAGCTGACAGAATATTAATTCACTAAACACTCGGCCCGCCCCAAGCTAATCAGGTAGAGACAACAGAGACCAGGCGCCAGCCATAAAAAAACCGGAGCCTCTGCAGGCTCCGGTTTTTGGCAAAGAACAACGAAATCAATCGCGGACGTAGATCACTTCCACGCCATCATCATCTTCGTCATCCCAGTCATCATCATCGAGGCTCTCGTCGAAGGCCATGGAGGCGGCAAGCGCTTCCGCTTCGGCCTTGGCCAGCTGGTTCTTGTGGTAGTCATCCCACTTGAACTCCACTTTCTCGATCGCCTCTTTGGCATCCTGCTCCAGTTGACGGGGCATGGTATCCAGCAGATCCAGAATGTCGTAGCAGACCTTCTTGGTCCCTTCCTTGCTGATGGCAGTGATGGCGTAGACCGGCCCTTCATGGTTGAGGGCGGCTTTCACGCGGTCCATCACCTCCTGAGCCTCTTCTTCCAGAATCAGGTCCATCTTGTTGAACACCAGCCAGCGCGGCTTGCCAGCCAGCTCGGGGCTGTACTTCTCCAGCTCGCGCACGATGGTCACGGCATTTTCGGCCGGATCGGAACCATCAACCGGGCAGATATCCACCAGATGGATCAATACGCGGCAGCGCTCGAGGTGTTTCAGGAAGCGGATCCCGAGGCCCGCACCTTCGGCGGCCCCCTCGATCAGACCCGGGATATCGGCGATCACGAAGGAGCGTGAGTTCTCGCCACGTACTACGCCCAGGTTCGGCACCAGGGTAGTAAAGGGATAGTCAGCCACTTTCGGACGAGCGGCTGATACGGCGCGGATGAAGGTGGACTTGCCGGCATTCGGCAGACCCAGCATACCGACGTCAGCCAGCAGCAGCAGCTCCAGCTTCAGGGTACGCACTTCACCCGGAGTACCGTTGCTCTTCTGGCGCGGCGCCCGGTTGACCGAGCTCTTGAAGCGGGTATTGCCAAGACCGTGGAAGCCGCCCTTGGCGACCAGCAGCTTCTGCTCGTGGTGAGTCAGGTCACCCAGCAGCTCGCCGGTATCTTCGTCGGTCGCACGGGTACCGACCGGCACGCGCAGGATTTTGTCCTTGCCACGGCGACCGGTACAGTTGGCGCTCTGGCCATTCTCGCCACGTTCAGCGGCATGGAAGCGCTCAAAACGGTAGTCGATCAGGGTGTTGAGGTTCTCGTCGGCAACCAGATACACGTCGCCACCGTCACCACCATCGCCACCATCCGGACCACCGTTGGGAATATATTTTTCACGGCGAAAGCTTACACAACCGTTACCACCGTCACCGGCATCGACTCGAATCTGGACTTCATCAACAAACTTCATAGGTAACCGTCACCTTAATTCGAAAAACCGATACGCAATTATAGTGGTACAGACCCCTGCGGGCGATACGCATCTTGCCTCACCGAGCCATCTCTGCGCCCGGGTCATCTGCGTTCCGTTTTTTCGTCATCATTTCGGAAAAACAAAAGCCCCGCCTGTTGGCGGGGCTTCGGATCCTTGCGGTCCGTAATTACTCAGCAACGATGCTAACGTACTTACGGTTCAGCGGACCTTTAACTTCGAACTGCACCTTGCCGTTCGCGGTAGCGAACAGGGTGTGGTCCTTGCCCAGACCAACGTTCTCACCTGCGTGGAACTTGGTGCCGCGCTGACGAACGATGATGCTGCCAGCCAGAACTGTTTCGCCGCCGAAGCGCTTCACGCCCAGGCGTTTGGCTTCAGAATCGCGACCGTTGCGGGATGAACCGCCAGCTTTTTTGTGTGCCATCTATCGGACTCCTCTAATTAAGCGCTGATGCCAGTGATTTTGACTTCAGTGAACCACTGACGGTGGCCCGCTTGCTTACGGTGGTGCTTACGACGACGGAACTTGACGATAGTCACTTTCTCGCCACGGCCGTGAGCCACAACTTCAGCTACAACCTTGCCACCTTCAACGAAAGGAGCTCCTACTTTAAAAGTGTCGCCTGCAGCAACCATCAGAACTTCGTTGAAGTCGATGGTAGCGCCAGTCTCAACGTTCAGCTTTTCCAGACGAACGATTTGACCTTCGGCCACACGGTGTTGTTTTCCGCCGCTTTGGAATACCGCGTACATTTGATTAACTCCGTAAAGGCATGTCTTTTGCTCAAGGCAGACATGCACAAAAACCTATAACAATGGGCGGGCATTCTACGCAAATCGATCTGCTCAGGCAAGGCCATTTTCGCAAAAAGTTTATTTTGTGCGCATATCTGCCGCCGTGGATAAACGCTTAACTGTAACCCATTGTGAAATCGTGTAGAATCCCCAGCATTACTAAAAATCGCAGTTATTGCTGCTGTCACGTTACGAGACTTATGGACCAACAGACTATCCGTGCGCTCTGTGCCGCCGACATGACGGCGGTCAATGAACTGATCCTGGCCCGACTCCAGTCCGACGTTAGTCTGATCAATCAGCTGGGTTTCTATATTGTCAGTGCTGGCGGCAAGCGGATGCGCCCCATGCTGACTGTGATGGCTGCTCGCGCCTTGGGCTACGAAGGTGAGGATCACCTGAAACTGGCCGCCATTATTGAATTTATCCACACCTCTACCCTGCTGCATGACGACGTGGTCGATGAATCCGACCTGCGCCGTGGCCGCGAAACGGCCAACGCTCTGTTCGGCAATGCGGCAAGCGTTCTGGTGGGTGACTACCTCTACAGCCGCTCCTTCCAGATGATGGCCGAGCTCTCCAACCTGCGGGTGATGGAGATCCTCTCCGATGCCACCAACACCATCGCCGAAGGGGAAGTGTTGCAGCTGATGAACTGCAACGATCCGGATACCACCGAACAGAGCTATATGACGGTCATCTACTGCAAGACCGCCAAGCTGTTTGAAGCCGCGACCCGCCTCGCCGCAGTGCTGACTCATCAGCCCGCGCCCGTCGAGCAGGCGATGACCGATTACGGCAAGTATCTGGGCACCGCCTTCCAGATCATCGACGACGTGATGGACTACTGCTCTCAAAGCGAAGAGATGGGCAAGAATGTCGGCGACGATCTGGCCGAAGGCAAACCGACCCTACCGCTGCTGCGTGCCATGGAAGTGGGTTCGCCCGAGGAACGTCAGCTGGTACGCGATGCCATCGAGCACCGCAACGGCATGGAACACCTCGACCAGATCCTGGCCATTCTCGATCGTACCGGTGCGCTGGAATACTCCCGCATGCGGGCTCGCGAAGAGGCTGACAAGGCCATTGCCGCCCTCGCCATTCTGCCTGACTCCCAGCACAAGCTGGCTCTGGAAACACTGGCTCACATGGCCGTGCAGCGCAGCGCCTGATATCGTCACTGTTTTCATAAACAACAAGAGGCCATATGGGCCTCTTGTTGTTTATGCGTTTGCTACCAGCGGCTCACCATCCAGAGGATCACTGTGCCTGCAACAACCAGCGAACCGCCGATACGGCGCAGCTGCTCCGCCGGCTGATCGCTCAGCAGTCGCAGCATCTGCTGCCACCCTTTTGGCATCAGCAATGGCCCGAGCCCTTCAAACAACAGCAACAGGCCAATCCCTGTCAGTATGGATGTCATCATTGTGCCCTTCTCCCGTCAAAAACCACCTTATCCGATGGTTTGGCAGACAAATAAAAGGGCCTGACAATGCAGGCCCTTGGCAAGACAAACTCCGGCGATTACTGCTTGGTACCGTGAGGAGACTTGAGATAGCGGAAGAATTCGCTGTCCGGCTTGAGCACCATCAGCTCGTTGCCGCCGGTGAAGCTCTTGCGATAGGCCTCCATGCTGCGCACGAAGCTGAAAAACTCGGGGTCTTTCTTGTAGCTTTCGGCATAGATCTTGGCCGCTTCCGCATCACCTTCACCACGCAACTGACGCGCATTACTCTCGGCATCCGCCAGCATGACGGTTACCTTACGGTCGATATCGGCGCGCAGGATCTCGGCCTTCTCGCGACCCTGTGAACGATGCTCACGGGCCACCGCAGTACGCTCGGCACGCATCCGCTGATAGATGGAGTTGGAGACTTCCACCGGCAGGTTGATCTGCTTGATCCGCACATCCACCACCTTGATGCCGAGCTCGGAGGAGCGCGCCATCTTCTTCAGGGCATCTTCCATCACGGTACTGCGCTCACCGGAGACGATATCCTTGATGGTACGGTTACCGATTTCGGAGCGCAGACCGTTGTTGATCTTGCGCTTGAGCAGATCTTCTGCCTGCAGTTTGTTGCCACCACCGGTTGCCAGGTAGTACTTGGAGAAGTCCTCTATCTTCCACTTCACGTAGGAGTCGATGATCAGGTCTTTCTTCTCGGAGGTGACGAAACGGTCGGCCTGGCTGTCGATGGTCTGGATACGGGCATCCATCTTGCGAACCTGATCGATGAGCGGCACCTTGAAGTGCAGACCCGGCTCATAGAGACGGGGCTCACCGGAATCAACCCGCTTCACCTTGCCAAACTGCACCACGATCCCCTTCTGACCTTCATCAACGATAAAGACAGAGGAGAAGCAGACCATGGCAGCCACAGCGATTGCACCAATAGCTAGCTTTTTCATCTATCAGTTTCTCCCTGAGCTGAAGCGGTCACCGCTACGCAGCGGCATCGGAGTGGAGTTGGCACCCTCGTTGGGAACTGGCGCAGGCTCTGCTACCGGCACAGTCGCAGGACGAGCCTGCTGAGCAGCTGCCGGCTTGCCAGTCAGCTTGTCGAGCGGCAGATAGATCATGCTGTTGTTGCCAGCCGGCATATCAACAATGACCTTGTTGGCCTGCTGATAGAGCTCTTCCATGGTTTCCAGGTAGATACGGTTGCGAGTCAGCTCGGGCGCAGCCTGATACTGGGGCAGCAGCTCGTTGAAACGGGCCACTTCACCCTGTGCTTTCAGCACGATCTGGGACTTGTACGCTTCGGCTTCCTGCTCCAGACGCTTCACCTGACCACGGGCCTTGGGCTCGACTTCACGGGCATAGGCTTCCGCTTCGCGGATGAAACGCTGCTCATCTTCCTGAGCGGAGATGGCGTCATCGAACGCATCCTTCACCTCTTCCGGCGGACGCGCCGGCAGGAAGTTGACGTCGACAATCTGCAGACCCATCTGGTAAGGCTCGATGATGCCATCGATCACCTGCCAGGTCTCCTGACGCACTTTTTCACGACCAGTGGTCAGCACATCATCCATCTTGGTGTGGCCAACCACGTAACGCAGGGCGCTATCGGTAGCCTGACTCAGACTCTCGTCGGCATTGGTCACGCTGAACAGGTACTGCTCCGGATTGACGACACGATACTGCACGTCCATCTCGACCCGTACCACGTTCTCGTCCTGAGTCAGCATAAAGCCGGACGCAGGCAGGGAACGCACGGACTCAACGTCCACCGGGATCACCTGATCGATGAAAGTCGGCTTCCAGCGCAGGCCCGGCTCGACGATATGGGAAAACTTGCCAAAGCGCAGCACAGCGCCACGCTCGGCTTCACGAATGGTATAGAAGCCGCTCACGACCCATACCACCACGGCGACAACCAGCGCGATGGAGATACCAAAGCGGCCTACATCGCCGCCAGATTTGCCACTGCCAAACAGGCCGCCAAAGCGACGACTCATTTTGCGCAGCATCTCGTCCAGATCAGGGGGCCCCTGATTCTTGCCGTTATTCCCCCAGGGGTCACGGTCTTTGCCGTTGTTACCAGGCTCATTCCAAGCCATCAGCGTCTCCATTAATACATGCAGATGGATATCATCTCTATCGGGTCACTGCTCGTTGACGAAACCGCCAGGCGGTTATCCTCATCAACGGATCAATGCCTGATAAAGCGTTGTAAATTCTCACCTTCCTGTTTCACGAGGCGGTTCCAGTCAGCCAGTTGCAGGCGGACTTCCAGCACAAAATCCCCTTCCTCGCTAAAACCTTCCTGCTCGATCCCTTTCAACTGATAGAGCGCACTGCGCAATCTCGCAGCAGAAGGCGGCAGTTGCAGGGTGTGGTGCACCATGGAGCCAGCCAGCAATTCGGTCAGCGCCGCAAACAGATACTCACACCCCTCGCCAGTCTGGGCAGACAGCCAGACCCGCACCGGACGACCTTCCTCATCCCGCTCCAGACCCGCCGGGCGATCGGCCAGCTTGTCGATCTTGTTGCAGATCATTAGCTGGGGACGGTCATCTGCCTCGATTTCAGCCAGCACCTGTTGCACGGAGTCGATATTCTCCTGCATCTGCTCATCGGCACAATCCACCACATGGAGCAGCAGGTCCGCTTCGCGAGTCTCCTGCAGGGTCGCTTTGAATGCTGCGACCAGATCATGGGGCAAGTGTCGAATAAATCCAACCGTGTCGGCCAAAATCACATCGCCCACATCCCGGATCACCAATTTACGCAGCGTCGGATCAAGGGTTGCGAACAACTGGTCGGCAGCATACACGCTGGCAGCTGTAAGTTGGTTGAACAAAGTGGACTTTCCGGCGTTTGTGTAACCAACCAGAGAAACTGTCGGTACTTCATTGCGGTTGCGGGCACGTCGCCCCTGCTCCCGCTGTTTGGCCACCTTGTCGAGCCTGCGCAAAATCGCTTTGATGCGCTCGCGCAACAGGCGTCGGTCGGTTTCAAGCTGGGTTTCACCCGGGCCACGCAAGCCGATCCCGCCTTTTTGACGTTCAAGGTGGGTCCAGCCTCGAACCAGACGGGTAGAAAGATGACGCAACTGGGCCAGTTCGACCTGCAGTTTACCTTCATGGGTACGGGCGCGCTGGGCGAAGATATCAAGGATCAGACCGGTGCGATCCACTACCCGGCACTGGAACAGACGCTCCAGGTTACGCTCCTGGGCAGGGGTCAGGGCATGGTTGAAGATGACGACGTCGGCATCCAGCATCTGGACCTGGTACGCAATCTCTTCAGCCTTGCCACTGCCGACAAAATACTTGGCGCTGGGCGCACTGCGGCTGGTGGTGATGACACCCAGTGCATTGACGCCAGCCGAGCTCACCAGCATCTTGAGCTCTTCCAGATCCTCCCGCTCACCCTCATCACTGAAGTTGACGTGCACCAGAACGGCCTGTTCGCCAGCTTCATAACGGTCAAACAAGCGCTTGCTCCTTAACAGGTTTCATGATGAATCTGAGTTGGCGAGTCGACTCGCCCCGGGATATCACGCCTCGGCATCACCCTGTTCATCACCGGCGCCACCGGCAGCCTGCTGATGATGGTTGACGGCACGGGCCGGAACCACGGTAGAGATGGCATGCTTGTAGACCATCTGGCTCACGGTGTTCTTCAGCAGAATGACAAACTGGTCGAAGGACTCGATTTGACCTTGCAGTTTGATGCCGTTCACCAAATAGATAGAAACAGGAATCCGCTCACGGCGCAGCGCATTCAAAAACGGGTCTTGGAGAGATTGCCCCTTAGCCATTTTTCTTTTCCTTATAGTTTGTTGTTTTTAAACACCGGATATTCAATATAACAACCTGATTATACAGGGAGTGTCAAGCCGCACCAGCGCGAGCAAGCACGCGGGCGAGGTTGTCAGACTCACCGGATTCCAGCCAGGTCACATCGGCCCAACCGCGCAACCAGGTCATCTGCCGTTTTGCCAACTGGCGAGTGGCAACAATGCCACGATAACGCATCTCATCATACTCTATCTCGCCGTTCAGGTAGTCCCACATTTGGCGATAACCTACACAGCGAATGGAGGGGAGATCTGGGGTCAGATCGCCACGAGCCATCAAAGCCCGCACCTCCTGCTCGAAATCCCCCTGCAGCATCTTGTCGAAACGCTGTTCGATCCGCTGATGCAGCACGGCGCGATCGCTCGGGGCGATGGCAAACTGCTGTACCCGATAGGGCAGCCCCTCCCCCTGTACCTGGGTCAGCTCGGTGAGGGTCTTGCCGCTAATGCGGTAAACCTCGAGCGCCCGACTGAGCCGTTGCGGGTCATTGGGATGAATACGCGCCCCGGCGACCGGATCGATACGCACCAGCTCGTCATGCAGCGCCTGCCAGCCAAGACGGGCAGCCTCCTCTTCTATTCCGGCCCGAATGACGGGGTCGGCAGAAGGGAGCGGAGAAAGTCCTTCCAGCAACGCCTTGAAATAGAGCATGGTACCGCCCACCAGCAGCGGAATGCGGTCGCGGTCGGCGATCTCTTTCATCTCTCGCAGGGCATCCTTGCAAAAATCGGCTGCCGAATAGCTCATAACGGGATCGAGAATATCGATCAGCCGGTGCGGGGCCCGAGCCAGTTCATCGGCGGTCGGCTTGGCGGTGCCTATGTCCATGCCGCGATAGATCAGAGCCGAATCGACGCTGATGATGTCGCAGGGCAACACCTGACACAGTTCAATGGCGAGATCCGTCTTGCCGGAGGCCGTCGGCCCCATCAAAAAAATTGCGGTCGGCAAGTCACTCGCCATGTTCAAACTCCTCAAGCACAGCCGCCAGCGAGAGCGGGCGGGCCATGCGAATATCTGCCAGTTGGTCACTGAAATCGGCCACAAGTTCCGTCAGCAGACGACTGGCAGTTGAAAAATCGTATATTTTTTCGCGGCTTATCCCCTGCTCCACCAGCCATTGGCATAATACTTCAGCCTGCTGGCCAGCATCACTGTCAGATCCGCCCTCGATAATTTGCAGCAATTCGGGTAACAGACGCACCAGATCGGTCTGACGCAGCAGAGCAGGCACCCGCGTCAGGATCATGGTGTCGCGCCCCCCACTTTTCAACTCCAGCCCCATCCGTTTCAGCAGTCGCTCCTGCTCTTCTACCAGCGAACTCAGGTTCTTCGGCAGCTTGAAGGAAACCGGCAAGAGCAGCGGCTGGGCTGCCAGCCCCTGGCCCCAGGTCTCCAGCAGCCAGTGGCGCAGCAGCAAACGCTCGGCGCGTACGAGTGAAAGCAGCGCCAGCTGACCATCCCGCTCGAACAGCAGATAAGCCTGCTCCACCAGAGTCAGTGCCCGGCACCCGCCCTGTTTTGAAACAGTCTGAGTGGCAACACCCGGCTCGGGAGCTGAAACGGTTGTGGCAACGGGCAGCGTGGTAAGCAGGGCACCCATGCCACGCATCGCCTCCCGGCTCGGCGGCTCGGGTGGTTGATAGTTGCTGACCCGGCCTGCACCACCACCGCTCCCTTCCCGCACCTGCGCCGGTGCCCGATAGCTGTGTTCGGCGCCATACCACTCGGTACGCGGTGCCTGACCGGGATATTCAATCTGCGGGCTGGCCGGCAGCTCGACCAGCGTCTCGGCCAGCGGCTTCTCTTGCTCGTTGACGGCGCGGCCTTCGCGGCGCAAGGCGGTAAAGAGTGCCTGAAAGATAAAGTCGTGGATCAGCCGCGCCTGATGGAAGCGCACCTCGTGCTTGGCAGGGTGAACGTTGACGTCCACCTGACGGGGATCCAGCTCGATATAGAGCACATAAGCGGCAAAGCGGTCGGCGGGCAGCAGCTCGTCATAGGCCTGACGAATGGCGTGATTGATGAGCTTGTCGCGCATCATCCGGCCATTGACATAGGTGTATTGCAGATCGTTCTGTGGTCTGGCGCCCTCGGGGGTCGCCAGCCAGCCCCACAGACGCACGTCGCTGTGCTCGCTCTCCACCGCCAACGCATGGTGCATGAAGGGGGTACCGCAGACGGCAGCAAGACGCCGCTCCTGCTCCGGCACCGTATTGGCAGCCTTGTACTGGCGCACCACCTTGCCGTTGTGGCGCAGGATCAGGGTGACATCGAAGCGGGAGAGCGCGATGCGGCGCACCAGCTCGTCGATATGGGCAAACTCGGTCTTTTCGCTGCGCATGAACTTGCGCCGCGCCGGGGTATTGAAGAAGAGATCCACCACCTCCACCGTGGTGCCCACCGGATGGGCCGCCGGCTTGACGGTAACGCTCATCTCGCGCCCTTCGGCCTGCGCTTGCCAGGCCTCGCCCTGCTCGGCAGTGCGGGAGGTGAAGGTGAGGCGGGAGACCGAGCTGATAGAGGCGAGCGCCTCGCCACGAAAGCCCAGGCTGTTGATCCCCTCCAGGTCATCGAGGGTCGCCACCTTGGAGGTGGCGTGGCGCGACAACGCCAGCACCAGCTCATCCTTGGCAACGCCGCAGCCGTTGTCACGGATGCGGATCAGCTTGGCGCCCCCCTTGTCGATATCGATTTCGACCCGGTCGGCGCCCGCATCCAGACTGTTTTCCACCAACTCCTTGACCACGGAGGAGGGCCGCTCCACCACCTCTCCGGCGGCAATCTGGTTGGCCAGAATAGGTGGCAAAATACGGATCGGCATCGCTAGCTCCCGCTCAGTTATTGCTTGGGAATATAGAGCACCTGCCCTATCTGGATTTCCCGTGACTTGAGTTTGTTGATCTCCGCCAGTCTCGCCTGACTCACGCCGTACTTCTCGGCCAGGCGCGAGAGACTCTGACCGCGCGTGACCACATGGCGGATCATCTGCGACTTCTCGTTTTCCTGCACGCTGGTGACCGGAGCGCCGGTCTCTTTGGCCGCCTCGGAATAAGGCTTGATCACTCCGGCACCGGAGGAGCTGCCAGAAGCGCTTCCGCTGTCGCGCACCGTCGCCGGCATCCGGTTGGTCACAACCGGCTGGGACTGAACTGGAGCCGACTTGCTCGCAACCTGCCTGGCTGGCGCAGGTTTGCTGACAGCCACCTGTTTATGGGTCGCGGCCGGGACGCTGGCGACCCCCTTGCCAGTGAGCATGGCACCCTTGGTCGGGTGAGCACGGTAGTAGTTGCGGATACCTTCGAAAATGGCGCGAGCCAGCTGATCCTGATAGCTGGCGGTAGCCAGCAGCTGCTCTTCCGCATGGTTGGAGATAAAGCCGGTCTCAACCAGCACAGAGGGAATGTCAGGGGCTTTCAGTACCGCCAGACTGGCGTGCTCCGGCGCTCTCTTGTGCAGCCGTGCCACCTTGCCCAGCGAGCGCAGGATCTGGCGACTGACGTCATAACCCTCGGCACGGGACTTGTCCATCGAAAGGTCGAGGAAGGTCTGCGCCAGATAGGGGTTGGGATCGGATTCGGCCAACACCTTGCCGACACCACCCAGCAGCTCGCCCTGCTTCTCCTGCTTCTCCAGCCAGCTGCCCATCTCGCGGTTGGCGCGGTTGGTCGAGAGTACCCAGACCGAGGCACCACGCGGGGTGGAGTTGTGGAAGCTGTCCGCGTGCACCGATACCAGCAGGTCGGCCTTGGCCTTGCGCGCGATCTCGGAACGCTTGTTGAGATCAACGAAGTAGTCGCTGCGGCGGGTCAGCACGGCGCGCATGCCCGGCTCGCGGTCGATCAGTGCCGCCAGTTTCTGGGAGACCGCCAGGGTCACCCGCTTCTCATAGGTACGGCGCGGGCCGATGGAGCCCGGGTCTTCACCACCGTGGCCCGGGTCGATGGCAATCACCACCCCCTTGCCCTTGCCGCCAACCGGCGTGGACTGCACCGCAGCGGCCGAGCGCTTCTCTTCATAGGGAAGGTCGATCACCAGACGGTGACCATAGGGGCCGGCAGGCGCCAGCGGAAAGACTACCGGCTTGATGGCGGAGCTGAGATCGAGCACCAGACGCAGCCCCCCCTTCTCCAGCGGCGAACTTTCACGAATTTTACGCACCAGTTCGCTGCTGTTCTCGACCCGCGCCAGATTGGTGGCGTTGCTCGCCCCTTTCATGTCGATCACCAGCCGATCGGGGCCGGTGAGGGTGAAATAGTTGAAATCGGGGGCGCTGCTCATGTCGAGTACCACCCGGGTGTTATCAGGTGATGGCCAAATCCGCACGCTCTTGAGCTGATTAGCCCAGGAGGGTAACGCCATCAGGGAGAGAGCAATAGCAAGGATCAAACGCACGTGGATGACAACCGTTCCAGAATAGCTTCGCCAGTAGCAGAACGAGCTTCAATCAGAGCTTCGCGCTGCTCGCCTACATAAGTGAGGGTGATCTCGAGATCAGGCGCCGGCAACCAGCCCTCTCCCTTCTCCGACCACTCCACCAGACAGAGGGTATTGGCGGCAAAATAGTCGCGAATTCCCATGAATTCCAGCTCTTCCGGATCGGCCAGACGATAGAGATCGAAGTGGTAAACCTGCCACCCCTCCAGCTCGTAGGGTTCAACCAGGGTATAAGTCGGACTTTTCACCTTGCCCTGATGGCCAAGCCCCTGCACCCAGCCACGGGTCAGGGTTGTTTTGCCAGCCCCGAGCGTCCCGTGCAAAAACACGGTCGTCGCCTGCTGGCAAGCCTTTGCCAGACGGCCTCCCAGAGCCACTGTTGCTGCCTCGTCCGGCAGTGTCATCATCAACTGTTTTGCCATGTTCTTCTTTTTAACTTGTTATGGTGTCGGGATTAACCAGCTTGCGGATAAAGGGCAGCAGATCTGATGCCAGCATGCCACGCTCTCCGTCAGCAGCAGCCAGATCGGCCGCCTCGCCGTGGATCACGGCCCCCAGCCAGGTTGCCAGGGTGGCAGACCAACCCTGAGCCAAAAGGGCGGCGATTATACCAGATAACAGATCGCCCATGCCGCCACTTGCCATGCCGGGATTGCCTTCATTGCACACGGCAAGCCGCTCGCCATCATGGATGAGAGTTCCCGCCCCCTTGAGCAGCACCACTCCGCCGTAACGCTGTTGCAGCGCCCGCACGGCCGCAAACCGGTCTGCTTCAATCTCGGCAATGGAACACCCCAGCAGCCGCGCCGCTTCGCCGGGGTGCGGAGTGAGCACCCAATTATCCTGATGGCGGGGAGATTGCGCCAGCCAATTCAACCCGTCGGCGTCCAAAACCAGCGGCAATTGTTCGGTCAGGTGCCGAGCAAACTGCTGTCTGCCCCACTCCCCCTGACCCAGCCCGGGGCCAATGACCCGAACCGAGGCCCAACCGTTATCATCTTCTTCCCGCAGACTCATCAATTCAGGCTGATAGAGGCTGACTGGGGGTAACACAGGGTGCTGGCTGACTCGCACCAGACCGGCGCCAGCCCGCAGACAGGCCCTGCCGGCGAGCACAATGGCCCCCTGCATGCCGCACTCCCCGCCCACCAGCAACACCTTGCCGTGGGAACCCTTGTGCGAGGAGCGCTGACGCGGGGTCAGCAAGGATTGCAGCACCGGATAATCGAGCCGCCATGCTGCGGGGTGAATCTCATCATCAGGCATGACACCAAGCGGCTCACAATCGAGCTGACCGGTCACATCGACCCCGTCAGCGGTGAGCAGCCCCTGCTTGATACCGATAAAGGTAAGAGTTCGGGTCGCCCGCACGGCAGCCCGCATGATCCTGCCTGTATCGCCGTTGAGGCCAGAAGGAAGATCGACCGCCAGCACAGGTGCAGCCAACTCATTGATTGTTGCGACGATCTTTGTCAGTAACGGAGCAAGGGGTGTACTGACACCGGTGCCAAGCAGGGCATCGACAACCAGATCGGGAGGAGGAAATAGCGCCTGATCGAACTGCTCTGCCAGCCAGACCTCACCACCGGCCGCCAGCCAGCTGTCGGCGGCGATCCTGGCATCCCCTTCCAGTTGGTCGGGAGAGCGGGCGGCGATCACTACCGGCTCAAGGCCACGTTCACGGGCAAGGCGGGCCAGCACATAGCCATCGCCGCCATTGTTGCCGGGGCCGACAAAAATCCACCAGCAATTGCTCGCGGGCCAGTGGCTGCAGGCATAGGTGCACAGCGCCAGCCCTGCCCGCTCCATCAGCGCATAGAGGGGTTGCCCCTCACGCTCGGCCCAGCGCCGCTCTCGCGAGCGGATCTGTTCAGTCGACCACAGCCCCTGTGATAGACTGCTTCCCACTTTTTTGCACCAAGCGTCCCCGATGACCTCTACCATGATGGCTCCCGATCTGCTCTCTTTCGCTCCAAGTGCTCAAGTGCCGGGATGCCATGCAGCATGACAACACCTGATTTCAACCAGCTGGCTCAAGATATCAAGCTCTGGGCGAGCGAGCTAGGATTTGACCAGGTTGGCATCACCGACACGGATCTGCGGGCCGAAGAGCCGAAATTGCAGGCCTGGCTGGACGCCGGTTATCACGGCAGCATGGATTACATGGCGCGCCACGGCATGATGCGCGCTCGCCCCCATGAGCTGCTGCCGGGCACCTTGCGGGTTATATCGGTGCGAATGAACTACCTCCCCTTCGAGGCGGGCTTTGCCGCCACCCTGCGCGACCCGACTCTCGGCTATATCAGCCGCTACGCCCTCGGCCGCGACTACCACAAGGTGCTGCGCAATCGCCTCAAACAGCTGGGTGACCGAATCGAAGCGCGATACGCCGAGCTGTTTCAAGGCACATCTGACCCCCTTGGTGAGTGGCGCCCCTTCGTCGACTCCGCCCCCGTGCTGGAGCGGCCGTTGGCCGCCAAAGCGGGCCTCGGCTGGGTTGGCAAACACTCACTGCTACTCAATGAGTCAGCCGGGTCCTTCTTCTTTTTGGGGGAGCTGCTGGTAAGCCTGCCACTCCCCATCGATGCGCCGGTGGAAAAAGAGCAGTGCGGCAAGTGTGTCGCCTGCATCAACATCTGCCCCACCGGCGCCATTGTGGCTCCCTATGTGGTGGATGGCCGCCGCTGCATCTCCTATCTCACCATCGAGAACGATGGCCCTATTCCGGAAGAGTTCAGACCCCTGATGGGCAACCGCATCTACGGCTGCGACGACTGCCAGCTCATCTGCCCGTGGAATCGCTACGCAGATGCCAGCCCGGAACCCGATTTCAGCCCCCGCCCCAGCCTGCATCGCCCGCCCCTGCTGGCGCTGTGGCGCTGGAGCGAGGCCGAGTTCCTCAAACATACCGAGGGGAGCCCAATCCGCCGCATCGGCTATCAACGCTGGCGCCGCAATCTGGCGGTAGCCCTTGGCAACGGCCCGGCCAACCCGGAAGTGATGGCTGCCCTGCAGCAAGCACTGCCGGAAGCAGAGCCCATGGTAGCCGAACATATTGAATGGGCGCTGGCAACGCTGGCCAGACGCCAGGATGAAACGAACAAGAAAACCCGCCTGCTGATCCGTTGCATCGAAAAAGGTCTGCCGGATCACGCCTGAGTGATCTGCCCCTTGCCGGATTGCAGCAGTTTTTTCATGCTCTGCCGACCCACAAAGATCAGCACGCCATGGTTGAGCAACAATGGTCGGCACACAAAAAGGACATCACAGATGCAAATGTTGGGAGTGGATATTGGAGGCTCGGGGATCAAGGGCTGTCTGGTCGATACCGAAACCGGTGAGCTGATTGGCGAGCGCCATCGCATTGCCACACCACAGCCGGCCACCCCGGCCGCCATTGCCCATACCCTCAAGGCGCTGGTGGAACACTTCGACTGGAAAGGGCCGGTGGGTTGCGGCTTCCCGGCCACCATCCACAACGGCATTGCCAAGAGCGCGGCCAACATCGACAAGAGCTGGATTGAGACCGATGCCGAGCACCTGTTTGCCGATGTCACCGGCAAGCCCTGCTATGTGCTCAACGATGCCGACGCCGCCGGTCTGGCCGAGATGCGTTTTGGTGCCGGCAAGGATCGCAAGGGGGTTATCATCCTCATCACGGTCGGCACCGGCATCGGCACCGCTGTCTTCGTCAACGGTCACCTGCTGCCCAACACCGAGCTGGGCCATCTGATGCTGGAAGGGATGATTGCCGAGCACTACTGCTCCGACGCAGTGCGCAAACGCGAGGATCTCTCCTGGGGGCGCTGGGGCAAACGCTTCAACAAATATCTGGCTCGCCTCGAGTTTCTCTTCTCCCCCGACCTCTTCATTCTGGGCGGCGGCAGCGCAGCCAAACTGGAGAAGTTCGTCGATCGCATCGAGACCCGGGCACCGCTCATTCCCGCTGCCAGTCTCAACCAGGCCGGTATTATCGGTGCGGCGCTCTACGCCGCCGAACGACATCAGGGCTGATTGCACATCGGAGCCATGAGCTCCCGATACGAAGAGGGCCCAGCAGCAATGCCGGGCCCTCTCTCTATCTGGTGATCGACCCTCAGTCTTTGCTACAAGTCATCGAGCTGGTGAGCACCGTGCACCAAGCGGGTCAGACGGGTCTGTTCCAGTCGGGCCAAATTATCCAGCAATTCAGCCGTGCTCCGAGTCGGGCACTCCCGGGCCAGATGACCCAGTTCACCAATCAACTGCTCCTCCCAGCGGCAAACCAGGGCAACGATATCTTCGGTTCTGGCTGAAGCAGGCAACTCGCAGCGCATAATTGCTGGCAACATGTCCTCGCTAAAGCTCTGATCCAGCCAGGTCTCCCGCACCGGGCCGCCCAGCTGGCTGGCGTACTCCTGCAGATGGACACTGGCGGCATCCTCCCGCCCTTGCAGATAGACCAGCAACATCCGGCAGCGTTCGCTATCCACCTGATTGGCCAGACGCCGGTAACAGAGACCTAGCTGGTGATGCACCTGCTCGAGGTAGTGCAGCAACTCTTTGATCTGTTGGAATCTCATCGCTCTGCCCTCCATGGGAAATCCGCAACCTCAGTATAAAAAACGGCCAGCCAGGCCCCAATCACGATCCGGCATCTTCTTGCGCTGCATCAAAATTGGCCGAGGTATATATAAGTGGGCAGACAGGGGGTTCAACTTTATGCAATTCTGGGACTTGTGAGAGGTAGGCTCCACAGCCGGATAGTCGCGACAGGGATACCTAATAGAACAGAGCATCACACGCCATTAACCAACTTTAATTCGGCTCTTTGGCTTTAAAGCGAAATTCAATATGGAACAATGCCAAACCCTGCTATTCCTTATCTGCCAACCGAAAATCCTTATCACTTTTTTAGACGTCTAGACGTAAAAACATGCGTTGACACAGCCATCCGGACATCTTAGCATCATCCCCCATGATGGCAGTGCAACCTAGTGAAACCTCTGCCCAATTTTCTCGCCTGTAGCGCCCTGTGCTGTAAGGCTGTTAGCACGGAAGAATCCATGATTAAGTTGATCGGTCTCAACAAAGTCTACGGTACAGGCAGTGACGCCGTGCACGCCCTGCGTGACGTGAGTCTGCATGTACCCCAAGGCAAAATCTTCGGGGTGATCGGTGCATCCGGCGCCGGCAAGAGTACCCTCATCCGCTGTGTCAACCTGCTGGAGCGCCCGACAGAGGGTCAGGTGATTGTCGATGGCCAGGATCTGGTCGCCTTGAGCGAACGGGATCTGACCCAGGCCCGTCGCCACATCGGGATGATCTTCCAGCACTTCAACCTGCTCGCCTCCCGTACCGTGTTTGCCAACATCGCCTTTCCGCTGGAGCTGGCGGGCTGGAACAAGGATCAGATCAAGAGCCGGGTCGAAGAGCTGCTGGCGCTGGTCGGGCTGGAAGCCCGTGCCCACGCCTATCCATCCGAACTCTCCGGCGGCCAGAAACAGCGGGTCGCCATCGCCCGGGCATTGGCCCCTGCGCCCAAGGTGCTGCTCTGTGACGAGGCCACTTCGGCCCTCGATCCGCAGACCACCCGCTCGATCCTGACCCTGCTCAAGGAGATCAACGTCAAGCTGGGGCTCACCATCCTGCTCATCACCCACGAAATGGATGTGGTGAAGGGGATCTGTGACGAAGTGGCCATCATCAGCGATGGTAGCCTGATCGAACAGGGCGAAGTGGCCTGGTTCTTCAGCAATGCCAAGACCCAGCTGGCCCGCGATTTCATTCGCTCCACCATCCATCTCGAGGTACCGCAGGAGTATCAGGATCGGATGAGCAACGAGCGAGTGCCCGGCAGCTACCCGCTGCTGAAGCTTGGCTTTACCGGCAGCACGGTCGATACGCCGCTCATCTCCGAGGCGAGCCGCCGTTTCAATATCGATATCAGCATTCTGAGCGCCGACATCGAGTACGCCGGTGGTGTCAAGTTCGGTTTCCTGCTGGCAGAACTGTTCGGAGATGAAGCCCAGTGCGAGGCGACCCAGCAGTTCCTCATCGACAACCACATTCAGCTGGAGGTAATGGGTTATGTCCGAAGCCATGATTAATCTGCTCATCACGGCCCTGGGCGACACCCTTATCATGGTGTTTGCCTCCACCCTGTTTGGCTGCCTGCTCGGCCTGCCGCTCGGCGTGGCGCTGCATGTGACCAAAGCCGGCCAGATCCTGGCCAACCCACTGCTCAACCGTACCCTGGGCATGGTGGTCAACGTGGGTCGCTCGGTGCCCTTTATCATCCTGCTGGTCGCGATTATTCCGCTGACCCGGCTGATTGTCGGCACCAGTATCGGCACCATCGCCGCCATCGTGCCGCTGACCGTCGGTTGCATCCCTTTCATCGCCCGTCTGGTGGAAGGTGCCCTGATGGAAGTACCCGACGGCTTGCTGGAAGCGGCCAAGGCGATGGGCGCCAAGCCATTGCAAATCATCACCAAGGTGCTGCTGCCCGAGGCCCTGCCCGGCATCCTCAACAGCGTCACCATTACCCTCGTCACGCTGGTGAACTACTCCGCCATGGCAGGTGCCATCGGTGGTGGTGGTCTCGGTGATGTGGGCATCCGTTACGGCTATCAGCGCTTCGATCCGACCGTCATGCTGGTCACCGTCGTGATACTGGTCGTGCTGGTTCAACTTATCCAGAGCGCGGGTGAGCGCCTGGTCAACAAATGTGATCATCGTTAATCGTCGATTTCTGACAGGAGGTTTTATGAAATTTGGCATCAAATCCGTTGCGGCAGCCCTGCTGGCTGGTCTGGTACTGGCCGGTTGCGGTCAAAAGGAAGAGAACAAGACCCTGAAAGTAGGCGCCATTGCCGGCCCTGAGACCGAGCTGGTCGAAGTAGCCGCCAAGGTGGCAAAAGAGAAATATGGTCTGAACGTCGAGATCGTCAACTTCTCCGACTATGTCACCCCGAACGTGGCGCTGAACGATGGCAGCATTGACATCAACGCCTTCCAGCACAAACCCTATCTGGATGCACAGGTACGTGATCGCGGCTTCAAACTGGTACCGGTCGGCAACACCTTCGTCTACCCGATCGCCGGTTACTCCAAGAAGCTGAAGTCGCTGAGCGAGCTGAAAGATGGCGCCCAGATCGCGGTACCGAACGATCCGACCAACCTGGGCCGCTCGCTGATCCTGCTGGCCAAGCAGGGCCTGATCACCCTGAAAGATGGTGCTGGTCTGGAGGCGACCGTACTCGATATCGCCAGCAACCCGCGCAACTTCAAGATCGTTGAACTGGAAGCAGCTCAGCTGCCCCGCTCACTGGAAGACGTGGATCTCGCCATCATCAACAATACCTTTGCCGGCCAGATTGGTCTGACCCCGACCGAAAATGGCCTGTTTGTTGAAGACAAAGAGTCCCCCTACGTCAACCTGATCGTCGCCCGCGACAACAACAAGGATGACGAGAAGGTCAAACAGTTCGTACAGGCTTTCCAGACCGATGATGTCTACAAGAAAGGGCTGGAACTGTTCAAAGGCGGCCTGGTAAAAGGTTGGTAATTGCTCACTCGACAAAAAAGGCCACGCAATGCGTGGCCTTTTTTATTGCCGCCGCTATCATATCGGCGAGCACGGCAACACGAATATAACATCACATGAAAAAATGGTATCTGGCCTACTGCAAGCCAAAGGAAGAGGCCCGCGCCCGCGCCCACCTCGATGCCCAGGGCATTGAGTCCTACTACCCTATGGTGGAAATCGAGAAACTGCGTCGGGGCAAGCGAGTCCCGGTAAAGGAACCCATGTTTCCCAACTACCTCTTCATCTACGTCGATCTGGAAGAGGTCACCCCGGTCACCCTGAAATCGACCCGTGGCATCAGCCGGATCATCCACTTCGGCAGTGAATGGACACCCATCAGCAACAAGCTGGTCTATCAGCTGATGAGCCGCGATGATAGCGACGAGGCGCGCGCCAGTTACGCCAAACTGCCAAATGCGGGCGATAAGGTATTGATTGAAGAGGGGCCATTGGCAGGCTTTGAAGCCATCTATATGGAGCCGGATGGGGAGAAACGGGCCATTCTGCTGGTCAGTCTGCTCAATAAAGAGACCACCAGCAGCTTCGAAAACCACGCCTTCAGACGAATCGACTAAGAGGTGGGCAGGATACCCTGCCCACCCATCACTCCAGCTCGAAACGGGCGATCACCGCCGTCAGCTTGCCGGTATCACCCGCCAGACGGGCGACGATTCCCTCACCCTGCTGGCTCTGCTGACAGGATTGACGGCTCAGAGCGGCAATATCCTCTACCGTTCCAGCCACTTCGGCGGAGACCTTGGATTGTTGCTCGGTCGCCGTCGCGATGGCCTCCAGCTGGCCAGATAGCGCCTGCACCAGCTGGTTCATCGCATTCAACGTCTCGGTTACCAACCCGACTGCATCACGCCCCTGCTCGACCAGCTGGGTGCCACCGCTCACCGTGGTGACGGTCTGGCGGGTTTGCTGGGAAATGGCGCTAATGGTCTGGCTGATTTCGGCGGTTGACTGGTGGGTGCGGGTTGCCAGCTGACGTACCTCATCGGCGACCACGGCAAAACCGCGCCCCTGATCACCGGCCCGCGCAGCTTCTATTGCCGCATTAAGGGCCAGCAAATTGGTCTGTTCGGCTATGGTGGCGATCACTTCGGTGATCTGGCCGACCTGTTCGCTCTGCTTCTCAAGCAATCCCATCGCGTGATTGGCTTGCCCGATCATGGCGGCGATCTGCTGCATGGCATCTGTCATCCGTGCCAATGCATTCTGTCCCTGCCGGGTTTGCTGCTGCACCTGATGGGCACTATCGGCTGCATTGGCAATATTGCCCGCCACCTCTTTCGTACTGACCGACATCTGCTCGATCGCGCTGGCGACCGCTTTTACCCGGATATCCTGCGCGGTCAAATCGGTCACTATCGCCTGAGTTGTGCTGCCAACATCCTGACAGGCGACGTCAACCTGTCCCACCGCCCCCTGCAGCTCGCTCACCAGATTGCGTAGCTGGGCCGACATCCGGTTGATGGAGCCGGTCAAACCGCCCAGCTCATCCTGACTCAGTACGGGCAAAGGGTTGGCAGCCAGCTTGCCGTCGGCGACCTCACCTGCCCGCACAACCAGACTGGCGATGTCACGAGTCAAACGACGACTGAAGAGCCACGCCACCAGCATGCCAAGCACGATGGAACTCCCTGTTGCCAACAACAGAGTACGAGTGATGGAGTGGCCAGCCTGCGTCATCTCTCCAGAGATTGCAGTCACTTTGCTGCGGGTCTCCCCTACCTGTTTGGCCAGCCGCTCGTAGAGGATCTCCTGCATCGGCTCAATCTCTTTTGCCATCAGATAGTTGGCCTGATCCCAATCCGGTGCTTGCCGCTTGCTGATGACCTGGCCCACCAGCTCCGAGAAGGGGGTTCCCATCTCCTCAAACAGCTGCCAGAGGCTGCGCTCGGTTTCGGAAAAGAGACTGGACTGCTGCTTGAGTTCTGCCACCCGTTGCTGATGGAACTTGTAATAGTCCTCATACTTGCTGCGATATTCCGGGTCGCCGGAAATAAGAAAATCTCGCAGGGCGGAGAGCGCATTGGACAAGCTGTTGTAGGCATCTCCCACCTGCTTGAGCAACATGCGGCGATCTCCCGATAGCTGATCCTGAGGAGTCGCCACCTCTTCATTGGCGAAAGATTGCAGCTGATCGAGCGCCGCTTCGGCAAGCGGCCCGGCCTCCTGCAACATCAGGGTATGTGCTGGCAGATTCTCCTCTGTGTGGGCAATCGCCCACACCTTTTCCTGACTGCTCTTGAAACTCTTGAGTGACTGTACCAACCCCACATCAAACTGCTGGCTGGTAATAATCTGCCAGGCCCCCTCCCACTCCTGCTTCAATCTGGCTGCTTGGGCGGGATCCTTGCCAAGAATGAGATAACCACGCAGAGCTGAGACGGTGGCGACCAGCGCTTTCTGGCTAGCCTCATCCCGCTGCAGAGCCGGCAGCGCCTGCGCCAGCAGCGTCTGCTGGGATTGATTAATCTGGTTTAGCCGGTAGTAGACCAGCGCAGAGGAGAGGGCGATCAGAAGATTGATAAATCCGAAGCTGATCAAAAGCTTGTGTGAGATTTTCATGAACATCCTTGTTCAGATGAGGCCCGCAGACCAAAAGAATCAGATCGATATAAGTGTAGGCAATCTCTCCTGCCAGGAGCGGTGCCACTCCTGCAATTCACTGCGCGGCATCGGTCTGGCAGAGAAAAAGCCCTGACACACGTCACATCCAAGTTTTGCCAACTGTTGCCAGGTCAACTCATCCTCGACCCCTTCCGCCACCGATTTAAGCCCCAGCTTGCGGGCAAGCTCGATACTGGACTCGATAATGGCCAGACGGGATGGATCTGCATAGCAGCGATCGACGAAGGATCGATCCAGCTTCAACTCGGTAAAAGGCAGCAGAGCCAACTGCTGCATCGACGAGTAGCCGGTGCCGAAATCATCGATAGAGAGACCGAATCCATGCATCCGCAGTCGGGTCAGCACCTCCAGCGACTTGCCCACATCCTGCACGAAGGAGCTCTCGGTCACCTCCAGGGTGATCAGTTCTGGATTGATGCTCCAGCGCTGACATTGCGCAATCAGGGAGTTGCAGAGATCCCCCTCAATCAGCGAGGTAGTGGAAAGGTTCATCGACAGATTGAGGGAGAGACCGGTCTCCTCCCAGAGATGACCATCGCGCAGCGACTTGTTGATGATGATCTCGGTCAGTTGATCGATGAGCCCGTTGTTTTCCGCCAGCGGAATGAAGCGACCCGGCGAGACCAGGCCATATTCCGGGTGCTGCCAGCGCGCCAGAGCCTCCATCCCGACCCATTCACCAGTGGCAAAGCTGACTTTCGGTTGATACCAGGGGACGATTTGGTCGTCATCCAGTGCGCGTCGCAGCTCATCCAGCCCAAGCCGATGCCCATCCTCTTTTTGGGCCTGCTCCTGACGGGGAGACCACGACTCGATCAACACCTTTAACTGTTGCTTGGTCGATGGTTTTTCGATTCGTCCCAGCACCTGCAAACCATAGGCGGCACTCATCCGCAAAACCGCTTCCACGACGTCATCCTCCAATGCACTGGAGAGAATGATGCCACCGCTGAATCCTCCCAGGGAGAGGCGGCGCAACAGAGCCATCCCATCCATGCCGGGCATGCGCAGGTCACAAAAAAGGATATCAACCGAGTGACGCTGGCACAGCTCAAGTGCCTCCTGCCCATCACGAGCCTCCAGCAACTGTTGATAACCCAGGTCACGGATCTGGTGCATCAGGGCCTTGCGTTGAAACGCATGATCCTCGACAACCATGATGACCAATTCATCGTGTACGTTTTGTACGTTATTCATCGAGCCATAATCCAATTTCGTGGGAGATTGCGTTCATCAATACCTGTACCCCGCAAACCAACTCTTCCAGCTCCTCCGTCTGCTTCAATCGTGCGGCCGATTCGAGTCTGGCGGCCTGTGCTGCCAGCTCTTGCAGCCCCACCATGCGTGCGGCCCCCTTGATACGGTGGGCCGTTTCTACCAGCGCCTGAGTATCGTGGCAAGTCAGTGCCACCATCATATCCTTGCCATCCTGACGGTTGGAATCGAGATATTCTTTTGCCATTGCCCGAGCAGCCTCCTCATCACCAAAGAGCCCTTGCCAGCGTTCCGCCTGCTCGGCGATTTGCTGCTGTTCTGCGGGTTCTTCTGTTGAGACTGTAGCCACGTCAGCCAGCCAATGTGCCAATAGTTGACGCAGGGTCTCGAGAGGATATGGCTTGAACAGCATGTCACTCATGCCCGCCTCAACCATCCGCGCACTCGCCTCTTCCGAAGTATCAGCCGTTACCCCGATTATGGGCGCAGTCACACCTTGGGCTCGCAACGCCCTGGCCAGACTATAGCCATCCATCACCGGCATATGACAATCAGTCAGCAGCAGAGAGAAATCCTGCCCCTGCCATGCCCGCAAAGCCTTCTCGCCATCCTCAACCACCTGCGCCTCTATCCCGAGAATGGCGAGCTGTCTGGCCAGCAGAGCACGATTGACCGGATGATCGTCGGCCACCAGCACCCTCCCTCCCAGCTTCTCCCCAAGTGCCGTGAGCATGGGGGTAACCTGCTCATTGAGCAATTCGTTGCAACTCTCCAGCAGCAGATCCGGATAGAGAGGGGAGAGTCCCAGTCGCCACCAGTGAGCAGCACCGAGGCGCCCGCGAAGCGCCTCGCGGGGAGACACAATGATCCCTTTGAGAGCCCTTTGTTGAAGCCAGCTTTGCCACTCGGGCCCCAGCGTCTGCTCCAGCCAAAGTTCGTCTGCCAGCAGCAATCCCTGCAAATCATCACTAAAATTCGAAGCTTCAATGGGTTTTAGCTTGGCACCAAGACGTCTCATGGCCATCTCCAGCACCGGATCGTTGCTGAAATACCACCACTCGCTCCCTGCCAAAGCTGGCAGATCCCATTGTGGTTTCTGCAGCGGTACGGTGAAGGTAAAACTCGATCCCTCACCCGGCTTGCTGACCAGATGCAGGTTGCCCCCCATTTTGCGCACCAGCTGATCGCAGATGGCCAGCCCCAGCCCTGTACCACCGAAGCGGCGATTGATGTCTGACTCCACCTGTTCAAAAGGAGTGAAGAGCAGCGCCTGCTTCTCTTCGGCAATCCCGATACCGGTATCGGCGACCATAATGCTCAACAACCCGTCGAGGTAGTTAACAGCAAGAGTGATGCCCCCCAGCTCGGTAAACTTGACGGCATTGTTGAGCAGATTGGAGATGACTTGCCCTACCCTGACGCCATCCATCTCGGCCTGATCGGGCACGGATTGACCCCACTCCAGCACCACCTGCAACCCTTTGCTATGCGCGAGCGTCGCATGGCCACGGATCGCGTCACAAATAACTGATTGCACGCGACAGAGCTGATAGTGCAATCGCAACTGGCCAGCCTCTATCTTGGAAAAGTCGAGGATGTCATTCACCAGATAGAGCAGGTTGTTGGTTGAAGTGACGACATTGCGCACCATGTAGCGCTGATCGTCATCCAGCTCGCTCATCTGCAACAGCTCCAGCATGCCGTGCATACCGGAGATGGGGGTTCTCAACTCATGGCTCATGGTGGCAAGAAAGCGGCTACGCGCCTGCATGGCCTGCTCGGCATAGGCTTGCGCCTCGCGCAACTGGTGCTCCTGCAGCTTGAGCGCCGTAATGTCCTGGATCACCCCGTTGAGGATCAGCTCCTGCTGCTCCTGGCGCACGAAACTGCCGCGTACCTGCAGATAGCGATCCCCCTCCGGCCGCTCGACCTTGACCTCGAGATCAAGCGGGGCCAGGGTCTCGGCATGATTGGCCACCTTGCTGACAAAGTCCTGCAGCGCCTCCTCGGTAAACCCGAAGATCTCTCCTCCCGACTCGGCAGCAAAAAGCTCCTGATGACTGACCCCGAGGATCTCGCGAGCCCCCTGGGAGGCATAGAGAAAACGTCCCTTGCCCGGTCCCTGCCACAGATACTGGTAGACAATGCCCGGCATACTGTCGGTAATCTGGGTCAGGCGGGTTTCCGCCTTGCGCGCCCGCGCCTCCGCATCCTTGATCTGGCTGACATCGGTGAGCACGGTCAATACCCCAAGCATCTTGCCTGCCGGGTCGCGATAGGGGAGTTTGGCGTACATCACATGAAACGGTGAACCATCGGCCCGCACACTGTTGCCCGCCCCCTCCAGCTTGCGACCGCTCTGCCAGACGGCTCGCTCCTCCTGTACCATCTGGCGACGAACCGGCTCGGGCATATGCGCGAGATCGTCTCGCGGCTGCCCATCATGCTCGATGAAAAAGGTCTCGCGATAGGCTTGATTGCAAAGGGTGATATGTTGCTCGTTGTCACGCAGCGCCACCATGGTCGGCAAGGAGTTGAGCAGTGTCTGCACAAAAGAGAGCTGCTCATTCAACTTGCTTTCCGCAACCTTGCGCTGGGCAATCTGGCGGCGCAGGCTGCGCGCCCACAGCAACACCAGCAGACCCGAGGTACCAAGAGCTGCTACGGCAAAGGCCAGCCATTTGTATAGAGGGCTATTGTCCACCGCCATATTGACCGAGATGTTGAGCCAGCGGCGATCGAACAACTGCCACTCTTCATCGGTAATGGTCTGCAGCAACTTGTCCATAATCCTGGTCAACTCGGGCTGTGCGATATCGACCGCCATACTGATCGGCACCGAAAATTCTGGGCTCCCCAGCACAACCTGATACTTCTCGTTGAATCCTTTCATCGCCTGCTGGCCAAGGTTGGTCATGGTCAGCAGTACATAATCGACCTTGCCCGAGTCGAGCAACTTCAGAAGATCTGCATCGCGGCCAACCTCAACAATCTTCCCGCCAAAGTTGCGAATCAACGATGCCTCGTAGGAACCTGTCACCCCCCCGATCTGACGCCCCTTTAAATCAGCCAGAGATTTCAAGCTGCGAGCTCCGATCCTGGCAACGATGTAGCTGTCAAACTTGAGGTAAGAGGAAGTAAAGGAGGCGAACTCCCGCCGATCCTTCAGGGGAGTCATCAGAGGGATCAAATCAATCTTGTGCGCTTGCAGTAGTTCGATGGACTCTTGCCAGGTGCGGGTCGGAACCAGCTCAAACCGGACTCCGGAACGCAGACTAATGAGCTTCATCAGGTCAGCGGCATACCCGTGCAATCGCCCCTCTTCATCGATCTCGCTGATACCGGAAAAAGAGGGAGCTACGGCAAACCGGATCACTTTTTTCTGTTTTAACCATGCCATCTCGGCAGGCTCCAGCAGCAGATCGACCTTGAAGCGGCTATCCCCCTCCGCCAGGCGCAGGCGGGAATCGGTAACCGGGATCCTCTGATATGCCTGCCAGATCCGCTCTGTCAGCTCACTATTATTTGTACTGGTCGCAATCGTCAGGGCGCTGCTGCTCAACCAGCGAGGCGTCGCAATCCCCATGGTGTCCGGGAGGCGCTGCAGCTCCCGCACCAGAATAGGACCCAGCGCCAGATAACCATCGGCCAGACCCAGCTTGACCATATAGGTTGCCTCATCACGGCTCTCGACCTGGGTCACGTTGGGCATTCCCAGCGATGCCAGCTCACGGCAACTGCCAAACCCGCGGATACAGACCCAGCGCATTTTTTTTGCCTGCTCGATCGTCAACCGCTGGTTGGGATGTTGCATCAGGATAGCGCGGCCATAAGAGCCGAGGTGACCGATATGGTTCACCCCCTCCACCGGCAAGGCATCAAGCTCCACCCCGACCAGCGCATCAACCTTCCCCTTCTTCAGCGCTTCCTGAGCTTCAATATAAGAGTTAAAGGATACGCAACGCAGCGTTAATCCCATCTCGGCGGCAATCCGCAGGGCCAGCTCCTTGAGCGGACCGGCGTACTGTTTCGATGGCACCTCGTAGATAAAGGGGGGATAGCCCCCACGGGGGACGCCCACCACCAGTTCCTGAGAGAAGCCCTGCTCATCAATTGCTCTTTGTTCCTCTTCGGGCGATGACTCTGCAGCAACGTGCCAACTCAGCAGAAGCAGTGAGCAAAAAATCAGTAGGAGATGACAAGCGCGAGACATGAGCTATTTGTCCTGATGAGTGAGGCCAATACGATTCATCCTCGACCCTCTAGATAATGGCTCTAGCCGGTGAGAAAACAAACAGTTCCGCTATAAACGGGGCCGAGAGGATAGAGGGATATTGGCTGAATGTGAATAAACAATCCTTTTTAAAGCAAAAAACGTGACAGATTTTGGTCTGTCACGTCATTTTTTCGCAACGTTAAAGAGATTGGGGGGAACAACGCCCCCACCACATCAGGTTATTCGATTCCCAAGCCGGAAGCCTGTTTGATACTCGCGCTCACGGATATGGGAGATCTGCCCCTCATACCCTTCCAGACCGATATCTTTCAGCAGGGCAGGCGAGAGATTGATCACGGCGAGACGACGCTCGACCTTGGCGATCCGCTTTTGTACCAAAGACTCGACGCTACGCAGTAAAACCAGTTCGATAGACATGACATTCTCCAGTTGAACATGCGGTTCTCCCGGAGAAAGTGGATATCACCCTGCGGGACGAACCGCGGGTGATAAAAAGACAGGGGCTACCTGTTTACGCCACGCGGTAAAAGAGCACGAGATTTCACGCCGCACGCAGTGCCGCGAGAGAATGCAAGATTTAGCATCTGATGGTGCATTTTCGTCTCCTTACCGGATAAAAGTTGAACAGGTTGCAGCAGTCTAAAAAAACTCCGAATTTAACACAAGCCTCTTGCGACTCCTTTTTAAACGTTTTTACGGTATTTTATGCTGCCAGAAAGGGAGTCCGGGTTATCAGATCCCCGATAGCAGGCGGTACTCTTCCAGCACATAGGTATCCGTCATGCCGCTGACATAGTCGAGCAGCAGGCGTACCCGGTAATACCACTCCTGCTCATGCTGGCAGACAAAGCGTGGATCCGGGGTGGCGATCGCCAGTCGATAGGCCTTGATATGACGTGCCGAGAGGCGGTGATAGAGGCGGCGAGCAAAAAAGAGTTCACTCCCCCCCTCGCCCGCCAGCAGACGGGAAAATTGCCCGGATGGCATTGCCAGCAGGCAGGAGTAGGTGGCGAGCACACCGCGCAGGGCGGCGTAGCCTTCCAGTTCGAGCGCCTCTACCTCGGGGCGCATGAAAACCTGCGCTCGCGCAACCTGTTTGAGGATATCGAGCACCCGCGCCGCGGGAGCCTGACCGTGGAGCAGGGCCTGTGGATAGCTCCCCTGCAGGATCGCCTCATGCTCGCTGATATAAGTGCTGGCCGCCAGCGCCACCAGATCTCTGGTCAACTGGTGACGAAAATGGGGGAAGAAACCCCAGCTGGAGCGCTGTGCATCACCAAGCAGGGTCGTCATGTAATCGCTGCCATCAGCGCTGCAGAGGGCAGCCAGCAGCTCATTCAGGGTGAGAATGCGCCTGTCTACCGCATCCTCCAGATCAGCGATGCAGTAGGAGATGTCATCCGCCGCCTCCATGATGTAGGCAAGCGGATGGCGGCAGCCTGGGGCCAACCCCAGACTCTGGCCGAGGGCGCGATAGAGGGGCTGTTCACTGAAGAAGATGCCGCGCTTGCTGCTCCAGCCATGATGCTGGCCGTAACTCACACCGGGTTGCGGCTGCTGCGGGTATTTGCACAGCGCCCCCAGCTGGCCGAGAGTCAGGTTGAGCTCGTGCAGGCTGTGTACCAACCGCAAGCTCTGGGCATTGCCGTCAAACAACAGCAGATCCTGACGCAGCTCCGCCCACTGGACCGAGGGGGGCTGTGCCAGTGCCTGCTGATAGAGGGGATCGAGCATTTCACCGAGCCACTGGCTCATCACCTGCTCGCCGAAGTGGCCGAACGGCGGGTTGCCCACGTCGTGCAAGAGGCAGGACATCTCCACCAGATTGATAAAAGCCCCCTCGCACACCACACCGGCTGGCAATTCCGCCAGAATGCGGCGACTGATCTGGCGGCCGGTCTCCTGCACCTCCAGCGAATGGGTGAGACGGCTGCGCACCGAGGCTTTCACATCGAGCGGAAAAACCTGGGTCTTCTGCTGCAACCGGCGCACCGGCGCCGCCTGCACTATGCGGGCGCGATCCAGTTCGGTCGCCTCCAACAGATCCTCATTTCCCCAGGGGTGAACACGCTCGGGGGTGATCAAACGGCTATACATCCTGTGGCTCCTTGCCCGCGGCTCCCATTGGATTCAAGACAACAACCAGCGGCGCAGACGGGCGATATCACCCGGGTATTCCCGGCGCAGCGTCTCAATCCAGTCTTCCACATTCTCCCACCAGGCGGGATGATCCGGGCTCTGGATGAGTTGCGCCGTCTGCTGCAGGCGACGCAGGCCGATGGAGCCTGCCGCCCCCTTGATCTTGTGCGCCTCCTCCACCACGCCAGCCTGATCCCGCGCGATCATGTTAGAGTCGAGCACCGCCATGTAGTCGGGCATCATCTTCTCGAACAGCTCGACGCTGGAGAGCAGTACCGGCTTGCCCACGGTATCGGCATAGTCGGTGAGGAAAGGGAGATCCAGCAACGCATCCTGAGCCACCGCATCAGCCTGCTCGTCCGCCTCGTCGTCGGCCAGATCGGCAAACAGGTGACCAATCACCTCGCGCACCGCCTTCGAGCCGAGCGGCTTGTTAATCACATCCCGCATGCCGCGATCCAGATAGTACTGGCGATCGCCGGTTACATTGGCCGTCAGGGCAACCATGGGCGGCAAACTTTCGCCGTAGCGCTCGAGCAGGGTTGCCGCCACATCGAACCCGGTCATGTCCGGCAGCTGGATATCGAGCAGGATAAGGTCGAAATCATCCGGGTTGGCCATCGCCAGCGCCTGGGCGCCATCGCGTGCCACCTTGACCTGATGGCCGAGCTTGTTCAGCAGGGCGCAGGCAACCGTCACATTGAGCTCGACATCCTCCACCAGCAGGATGTCGAGGGAAGGCATCTCCTCTTCCAGTTCCGGCAACGCCTGTTCGACACAGGCGACCTCCAGCTCGGCGGTAAAGCAGGAACCCTCACCCGGCTCGCTATCCACGTAGAGCTGGCCGCCCATGGCCTGTACCAGCTGACGGGAGACCGCGAGGCCGATCCCGGTACCGGTTGCGTGTTTCTTGCCCTGCACCTGATAGTACATGGCGAAGATCTTCTCCTGCTGGGCGCGGGGAATACCGACGCCGGTGTCTTCCACCTCGAAGTGGAGCGCCAGCTTGCCTGGCTCGTCGGCAGGATGGGAGAGGCAGCGCACGGTGACGCCGCCCTCATCGGTAAACTTGACTGCATTGCCCACCAGATTCCACAACACCTGACGCAGTCGGGTGCCATCCGCCATCACGAACTGCGGCATGTCGCCATCGCGATCAAAGTGCAGATAGAGCCCCTTCTGCTCCGCCTGAATGCGCGACAGCGTCTCCAGCTCGTCGAGGAAAGCAGGCAGGTCGATCCGAGTTGGCGCGATCTCAAGCCGGCGCCGATCGAGTTTGTCCAGGTCGATGATGTCGTTGAAGATGTTGCCGAGGGTGACCGCACTTAAGTGAATGGTCTTGAGCTGCTGGCGCTGGCTCGGGTCGAGTGGAGTATCCATCAGCATCCGGCTCAACCCCACAATGCCGTTGAGCGGGGTACGCAGCTCGTGGCTGATGGTGGAGATGAAGGTGGTCTTGTCGCGGCTCGCCTTCTCCAGCTTGTCCTGATACTGCTTGCGTTCGGTGATGTCACGGCCAAAACCGAGCAGGCCGAGTCGCTTGCCGAAGCGATCGAAGAAGGGCACCTTGCGCAGCTCGAAGTAGGCCTTGCGACCATCAGGGTACTCCAGCCACTGCTCGTAGGTGAGCGGCTCGTTGCTGGCAAAGACCTGGCGGTCGGTCTCTACCACCTTGTTGGCGATCTCCTGCTTGTAGACATCGAACGGGGTAAGGCCAATCAGCTCGCTCTCTGCCTTGCCGGTCAGCTCCTCCATGGCGCGGTTGCAGCCGGAGAACTGCTCATCCTCATTGCGGTAGTAAACCAGATCGGGGGAACAGTCGATAAAGGAGCGCAGCAGAGCGGTGCGCTCTCCCAGATGAAGCTGTGCTTTTTCACGCTGGAACACCTCGTTCTCCAGATCCTCGATGGCCTGCAGACGCAGACTCTCGGCCCGGTTGGTCTCGGCGATCTGGCTGTTGAGGCGGCTGATGTTCTCCTGCAGCTGATTGTTGAGCTCGAGATCCCGCTCGCGCATATCCTGCAGCTTGCGCACCATCCGGCTCAGCCGCTGACGGGAATCCTCCAGCTGATCCACCACGATGGAGAGAAAATAGACCGCCCAGGGGGTGACCAGCAGACCAAAAAACACCGAGCGCACGAAATCGATGACATCGATGCTGCCCCGCAAAAACAGGGTAACCCCCATCTGGATGGCGACCGCCAGCACTATGATGCCGGTGGCCAGAAACATGCTGAAACGCACCAGACCCAGCTTGGTCATCAGATCGACGTAATATTGCGCCCAGGATTTAATCTGCTTCATCTTGTTGTTTTCTCCCCGATATTCGCCGGACAGAATACCAGCACAACGCGCTTAACTCTTGTGTGATAAGCCAATAATTGGAGATTCCTGTATCATATGTGACCATTGCACTCGCCCGGGTAATACCAAGGTGACATCAGCAGCACGAGCATCCCGGGCTTTACACCTCAACAGTTTGATATATCAGGAGTCTTTTGATGCGCAACCTCACCTTGCTGGGTCTCGGCCTGCTTGCGAGCCACGCAGCCTACGCCGATCTGGGCGAAATTCCGCGCCAGTCCGGTTGGTCCGGCTTCCTGCTGGGCGGCGTCAGCGCCACCAGCTACAAGTCCAACTTCTATGCAGGTGACGACAACCACAGTCGCATCAACGATCTGGGCTCACCGGATAGCGAGAACAAGCTGACTCCGCTGATCAATGCCGATATCCGCTACACCTTTGCCGATACCCGCACCCAGATCTTCCTCGGTAACCTCATTCAGGATGCCATCCGCTTCGACTTTACCCAGCAGTTCGGTCTGCGTCAGGAGATGGGCGACAAGGGGATCGTCGCTACCTCGCTGGTATTCAACGCCATGCCGGTCGAGCTGTGGAGCGATCCTTTTGCCACCGGCGTGGATCGCAGCTCCACCGACCTGAAATCCAAAGGGGCGCGTTTCGCCTGGGACAAGATCTGGGGCAGCAACTTCAACGGCAGCATCACCGCTCGCAGCATCGACATGGATGATGAGCAGAGCGGCCAGCAGTATGACCGGGTTCATGGCACTCACTACGCATCCATGCTGGATCGCAATGGCAAGATGTATGACATGCAGCTCTCCTACAAGTGGACCTTCGCCGACGGTCAGGCTCTGGAACCTGCGCTGATCTACAAACAAGCCAACCTCGATGGCAGCGCCGAGAGCTTCGAAAACACCGGCCTGCAACTGACCTATGCCAAACGCGGCCCCCAGTGGTCGATTGTCAGCAACGTCTATGCCGGCAAGCGCAAGTATGACGAAGCCAACCCCATCTTCGGCCAGCGCGCCGATGCGGACGAATTCGCCATCAACGGCACCTTCTTCTGGCACAGCCTGTTCGGGGTGAAACCGCTCAGCGCGACCTTTACCCTCTCCTATGCCAACGCAAGCTCCGATATCGGCTTCTACGATACCGAAGCGAGCCGCGTCAGCACCGGCCTGCTCTACAACTTCTAACCTCAGCAAAGCCGCGATAAAAAAGGCCACCCCATGGGTGGCCTTCTTATTGCTGCCGTAGACCTGCTTCAGATACCAAGCGAGTCGAGCAGGTCGTCGTGATCGTTGCTGGCGGCCGGAGCTGCTGCTGGCGCCGGTTTGGCTGCATCCTGCTTGGCCTGAGCGATCAGGGCATCGGGATCCAGCTCCTCGTGCTCCATCCCCTCATTGTGGATGCGGATGAACTCGGTCTTGTCCATCGCCAGCTCCAGATAGAAGATGTTGTTGCGAGCGGTGAAGAAGGTGACGCGGCGGGATTCCGGGCTGTCGAGATTGGTATCGACGCTCAGCATCACCTGCTTGTTGAGGGCCAGCATCTTCGGCTGGTTCTGGGTGATGTGAGTCTGCAGATCGCGGCCCACCTTGACGGTGAAGCTGCCGACGATCTGGTTCATCAGCTCGCCCATCACGTTGCTCACCTCGTCAGAAGTGTGGGAGATGGCGAGATCCTCCTTGGAGAGCCCCATGCTCAGCATGTAGCTCTCATAGAGCTCCATGGCGGCAGCGGCGGAGAAGTTGATCACCACCAGACCGGAGAAGCCGCCATCGAATAGCACGAAGCAGCCGATATCGGGCTTGAGGCAGGTCTTGCTGATCCGCTGCACCATACCGGAAAAACGTACCTGACTCATGGTCGCGGCACTCAATACGTCGGTTACCGAGTTGCACAGACTGAGCAGTACATCCTCAGTCGTCAACACGACGTCATCATCGGATCTTGTAACTATCATGTGTCCTTCCTGAACATCGAGAATGGGCTTATCTATACCATAACTCTAACAGATGGCGCGGCCAGAAGACTGAAATAGCGACACGCCTCTCAGTTGACTCTGTTATCAGTGGCCGCCGGGGTAAATCCGTCCAGATTGCCGAGTCGCGTAAGCCAGCGATCGGCCTCATGTTGCAGAGTCTCTGGCTGGTAGGGAACGGCAGGATGAGCTCCCCAGATGGGGCCAGGCCAGGCGGCATCGGTGGCAAAGCGGGCGACATGATGAATGTGCAGTTGCGGCACCAGATTGCCGAGCGCCCCGATGTTGATCTTGTCCGGACTGAGGGCCTGCTCCATCAGCGCCGCGACGGCGCAGGACTCCTGCATCAGCTGTTGCTGCTGCTCCGGTGCCAGATGGTGGATCTCGCGCAGGTTGGCCACTCGCGGCACCAGAATCAGCCAGGGGTATTGACTGTCTTTGGCCAGCAGGACGCGGCAGAGCGGCAGATCGCCAAGCCAGCAGGTATCGGCCTGCAGGCGGGAATGCAATTCAAACATGAACACCTCGTTGAGTACGATGAAGAGGGCATCCGACAGGGATGCCCACGTTACTGCAACGGGCGGCAAACTTAAAGCTGCGGCACGGCCCAACTGATAAAGCGCTTGCGCAGGGCCGGGTCTGCCTTGAGGAACAGCTGCTGCAACTGCCCTTCCAGCTCGCTGGCAGCCACAACAGGTTGAGAGCCACCAGAAACTGCATTGATTGACGGAGCCGCAACCACTCCCGCCGTCAGCGCCGCCTTGCCACCACTGCGGTTGTATTCAGCCAGTTTCCCGTTCCAATCCACCCCAAGCAGCATGCCGCTGGTCACCAGTGCATCCTGCTGGATGGCAAGTGCCCGGCCACTCTCCTGCAACGCCACTGCGGGCGATTTGGCATAGGCCTGCATCCCCTGCTCATCGGCCGGTACGCTCGCCACCAGTTGCAACCGCTGGTTGCTCGCCTGATAGCGCACCACCTGCGGCTCGGAGCGAACCTGCCGATCATTCTCGCTGCTGCTGCGGCTGGGGATAACCCCCTCGAAACGCACCAGCAGTTGCTGCTCCCCATCGCTCAGGGTGGCGTGCTGCTCATCCTGCAGCGTGCCACTGCTCACCGCGAGGATCCGAAAATTCTCCGGCACACTCACTTCAACCGCCGCCTGCACGCTGGCGATGCCGCACAGCAGCGCCAATCCCGCCCATCTCCAATGCTTGTTCATCGTTTCTCGCTTCCTGATGCCGACAATGGGCGCAGGGTAGCAGCCGAAGATGACAGAAAAATAACGCAGTCGGGCCCCATCAGTGCAGCCGGAGCGATACGCCCTCTTACAGCAGATAACGGGGATGATCGGCAAACCACTGGGCCAGCACCTGCTTGAACAAGCGGATTTTGCGTGGCACCCGCCGCTGCTGGGCATGCAGCACATGAAGCTGGTGCAGGCCGCTCTGCCAGTCGTCGAGCACGGTCACCAGCTCTCCCGTCGCCAGCAGGGCATCCACCGCCACCAGCGGGCATTTGGCATAGCCCATGCCTGCCCGGGCCAGCTCAATGACGGTGCTGTATTGATTGGCCCGCACCCTGCCCTGCACCAGAATGTGGGTCTCTTCGCCCTTGCGGCTGAAGTGCCACTGCTCCCAGGCCGGATTGCTCCCCATGGGCAGGCAGGATAGCCCCCCCAACTCATAGGGAGTTGCCGGTTTCCCCTCCCTCGCTACCAGCGCAGGACTGGCCACCACCACATCCTTAAGCCGGCCAAGGGGGAGTGCGACCAGATTGTCCGGCACCTCATTGATGGCGCGCAGGGCGATGTCATTCTCCCCCTGGCTCATGTCGACCACCTGATTGGTGAAGTTGAGCTCGACCGCCACCCCGGGACAGAGCGCGGCAAAGCGAGCGATCAGCTCGCTCACCATGCGATCGCCGGTGCTGATCGGGCAGGTGAAGCGCAGTCGTCCGCTATCCTCTTCGGTCAGCGCCTGAATATCCTGCTCCGCCTGCCGTGCCAGCGCGAAGATCTCGCCCGCCTGCAGATAGAGGGTCGACCCAGCCTCGGTCAGACTGAGCCGGCGGGTGGTGCGTTGCAGCAACTGGGCGTTGAGGGAGGACTCCAGCGCGCTGACGTGGCGACTCAGCATCCCCTTGCTGACCCCCAGTGCATCGGCGGCGGCAGAGAAACTGCCCCGCAAAACCACCTCGTAAAAGCTGGCCAGATGGGCGATATCCATCATTAGCTCCAATATGGAAACAATGGGTTTATTTTACGCGCTTTTTCTCTTTTTTTGTTGCACTAGAATCAACACATCCCAACCGAGGAGTGACAGAGATGAAGATTGTGATTGTGGGTGCGTCCGGCACCATAGGTTCTGCCGTCAGCGAATTGCTTGCCAAAGATCATCAGGTGATCCGGGTCGGCCACAGCCAGGGGGATGCCACGGTCGACATGCGCGATCCGGCCTCCATCAAGGCGCTGTTCGCCGGGCTGGGCCAGTTTGATGCGCTGGTAGTGGCCAGCGGCAACGTGGCCTTCAACGCCCTGACCGAGATGACCGACGAGCAGTGGCAGGTGGGGCTTCAGAGCAAGCTGATGGGCCAGATCAACCTGACCCGTGCCGCGATCCCCCACCTGAGCGACAAAGGTTCCATCACCCTGATCAGCGGCATCCTGAGCGAAGAGCCCATCAACTGGGGGGCGAGTGCGACCACCATCAATGGCGCCATAGAGCACTTCGTCAAAGCGGCCGCCTGCGAGCTGCCCAGGGGCCTTCGCATCAACGTGGTAAGCCCGACCGTGCTGGCGGAGTCGATGGACAAATACGCCGACTTCTTCCCGGGCTTCGTGCCGGTGCCCGCCGCCAAAGTGGCGCAGGCCTACAAGAAGTCGGTGCTGGGCATCCAGACCGGCCAGGTGTTCAAGGTCAACGGCTGATCGCCGTGCGTCGGATACAAAAAACGGGCCCCGCAATGGGGCCCGTCTGTTTCTCTGCGTCTCTTCTTCATCATCAGCAAACGTTTGTTTCCTGATGACAAAAAAGAGCGAAACCCTTAGTCGATCAGACCGTACTGCGCGCGCAGGACATCGATGATCTCCTGCTTCGGGTTGGCCGACAGTTCCAGCTTGTGGCCGATGATCTTCTCGGCGATCCCGACGTAGGTGCTGGAGATGTCCATCATCACTTCGGTCGGCAGCTTGTTGTCGCGGGCCAGGGCGAAGCGTTCCGGCATGCGGTTCTTGTTGAGCAGGATGTCCGGATCCGGGAAGTGGTTGAGCAGCCACTGACGGAAACCCTCTTTCGACTTCTCGACGATCTGGCCGTCGCGCAGGGCCGCGCCATCCCAGATGCGGGAGCTGTCGGGTGTACCCACTTCATCCATGTAGATGAGCTTTTCGTTGCCGGCGGCATCGTGGACGTAGCCAAACTCGAACTTGGTATCGACGAACACCTGATCCAGCTCGGCCAGCGCGTCGCTGATGACGTTGAAGCCCTCTTTGAGCAGCACTTCGTAGCGGTCGATATCGGCCGGCTTGCTGAAGTTGAAGCCCTGGTAGTGGCGCTCGATATCGGCACGGGAGACGTTGACGTCATCGGCTTCCGGCACGCCATCCAGTCCTTTCAGCACGCCCTTGGTGGACGGGGTGATGAGGATCTCCGGCAGCTTCTGATCCTTCTTGAGCCCTTCCGGCAGGGTGATGCCGCAGAACTCGCGCTCGCCATCCTTGTAGGCACGCCACATGGAACCTGTGATGTACTGGCGGGCGATCGCCTCGATCATCACCGGACGGGCTTTTTGCACGATCCAGACAAAGGGGTGCGGGATGTCAAGAATGTGGCTGTCGGCCAGCCCCTTCTCCTTGAACAGCTTGAACCAGTGGCTGGAGATGGCGTTGAGCGCCGCTCCTTTGCCCGGTACGCCGTTCAGCCCGTTCACACCTTGCCAGATGCAGTCGAAGGCAGAGATCCTGTCGCTGATCACCATGATGGCGAGCGGCGCATCCGCTGGCACGTCATAACCCTTCTCGCGGATGAGACGGGCGCTGTCTGCGGCGGTCAGCCAGTAGACACTACGCACTTTACCGGAATGGACAGGCTTATCGGTACGGATCGGCAAATCGTCATTCACCGCCAATACTTGGTCTGCAAGACTCATGGCTAATAACACTTCCTGTTTGTGGGGGGTATTAAGAGAGGAGCCGCAAGCTCCGCTCTCGTTGGGGGTAATCAATCCATGCCCTGCACGCCAGCATCCACATTGAGTGGCTGGCCAGCCGTGCAGAGATAAAAAAACAGGGGCACAAGGCCCCTGTATTTATTCTGATTTTGCTGCCTGTGCAGCCAGTCCTTTGGCAAACGCCTCGGACATGCTGATGTACATCTGGGAGATAACCCCGGACGACACCGGCTTCTTGTCCTTGTCGAACAGGGTGATGGAGGTCTTGCCTCCTGCCATTTCACCCAGCTGGAAGCGGTACTTCTCCTCTTCCAGTTTGAACGGCTCGCTCCCTTTCGCCTTCCAGAACTCGGCGGACGGGGCTTCATACTCGACGTCGATCCAGCCCAGCGACTGCTGGGTATCCTTGATGACGAAGCCGTAGCCCGGCAGCACCTGGTTGAGACGGCGCCATACCTGCTCGAAGGAGCCATCGGCAATCCAGGCGCTCAGCTCGTTGTTGTCCAGACCCAGTTCCAGCCCCATGCCCTCGTTGGACTTGTGCTGTTCGCGGGACTTGAGCTGGCTGTCGTAATAGAGAGAGAACTGGTTGAGCACCCGCACAGCATAACGCTGCGCTTCAGCCGGGCTCAGCTGGGTAGTGGTCTCGCCATCGAAGCTCTCTTCGTGATCCAGTACCCGTACCGACATGTTGACGGCGTGGCGCGCAGCATCGTTGCGCACGGTGAACTGGTAACGCTGACGGATTTTGAAATCGTCGTCATCTTCACCCCAGCCATCGAGGGCGACCGTGTTGTCAAACCAGCCGGTCTGCAGCACGCCGGCCTGCTGGTCCAGCTTCTCGGTGGTGACCTTGTACTTGGCCAGGAAGTTCATCAGGAACGACCAGGTGTCGCGCTCCACGCTCTGGCTGGTGCTCAGGGCATAGTAGGCAATGGTCGGTTCACTGGCATTCTGGACGACCTGGCTACCCGGCACCACGGTCAGCAGCTGGGCGGGCGGACGCACGTCGATCTTGGCGCCGAGGGCACCGTCACGGCTGCTCTCTGGCAACGGCGGAATATCGAACTGGCTGTTGAAGGCGGGGGCGCTCAATCCTGACGGGATCAGGAATGCACGGCCCTCGAGGCGGGCATCTTCATAACCGAAGTCGCGGTTGGCCATTTTGCGATCCTGGGGCGTGCTGCACGCGGCCAGCACAGCGGCGGTCGCAACAGTCAGCACCAGACGGGCACTATTTCCCTTTCCATTTGATTTAAACACTCGCCATCAACTCCGCAGTGGTCAGTGCTCGCGCCATCTGCTGTTCACCCTCGGGAGAGAGTTCAACCAGCGGCAGACGCAAGGTTGCTGTTGCAATCAATCCCAGCTGGGCACAGGCCCATTTCACCGGGGTGGGGCTCGGTTCGCAGAACAGAGTCTTGTGCAACGGCATCAAGAGATTGTTGATGTCGTGGGCCAGACCGGCATCACCGGCCAGCGCAGCACGACACATGTCGGCCATCTGGGCCGCTGCAATATTGGTGGTGACCGAAATGACACCATCACCGCCTTGCAGCATAAAATCACAGCCAGTGGCATCGTCGCCACTGTAGAGCGCAAAATCCGGCCCGCACAGCTCGCGCAGCAGCGGGGTGCGACTCAAATCGCCGGTTGCCTCTTTCAGGCCGATAATACCGGGCACCTTGGCCAGACGGGCCACGGTCTCCGGTTTCAGATCGCAGCAGGTGCGACCGGGCACATTATAAAGAATTTGGGGCAGACCACTAGCCTCGGCGATCGCACAATAGTGGCGATAGAGACCTTCCTGAGTGGGTTTGTTGTAGTAAGGGGTCACCGAGAGACCAGCAACCACGCCGGTTTTGGCCAGGCGTTTGCTCAGTTCGATGGCGTGGGCAGTATTGTTGGAGCCACTGCCGGCAATGACAGGAATGCGACCGGCAGCATATTCAACGGTCTTTTCAACGACGGCAATGTGCTCTTGCTCGCTCAGGGTCACCGACTCCCCTGTGGTACCAACCGCGACAATGGCGCTGGTTCCGGCGCTGACATGATACTCGACCAGCTTGGCCAGACTGGCCCAATCGACTTCACCTGAAGCCAGCATAGGGGTAACGAGGGCAACAATACTACCGCGCAACATGGATATTTCTCCCGATTTTCAGGGCCGTAATGGTAAAGCTGCCCCCTTTGAAAAACAAGGGAGAGAGGGGACAAGCCGTGATACCATCGGCCACAAAAAGCAATAAATGAGAGTCGGAGGAGCACCTCGCGGCGGGCCATCAACAGCCCGAAAATCGGCAATCCTGTGCGGCTTTCAAGATACATAACGGACGAGAGAAGATTTATGACTCACTATCTGGTCGTAACGGCCATCGGCACGGACAGGCCTGGCATCGTCAATGAAGTGACCCGTCACGTCAGTAGCTGTGGTTGCAACATTGTGGACAGCCGTCTTGGCATCTTCGGCAATGAATTCACCTTTATCATGCTGCTCTCGGGCGACTGGAACAGCATGATGCAACTCGAGATCAGCCTCCCCCTGCGCAGCCAGGAGTGGGACCTCATCACCATGATGAAGCGCACCGAGCGCCACCAGTCGCTCCACTATGACGTGAGCGCCAGCGTCGGGATCCTGATCCGTGACGAGCCGGGCATCGTAAGCCAATGCACCCAGTTCTTCAGCGAACATGGCTGGAACATTCAGGCGATGCAGTCCATGACCCTGGAACAGCAGCCATTCAACCTGCTCAAGATGAGTTTCCAGCTCAATCTGGCCAAAGAGGGAGAGGTTGAACGGTCGCAGACCGCCTTCGCCGGATTCTGTCGTGAACTGGGCGCAGAATCGTTCGAGTTTATCGTCAATCGCAAACACGCCTGAGCACTCACTCAAGGAGACCCCATGCAACCATTACAAGCTGGCAGCCCCGCCCCCGACTTCACTTTGCCCGACCAGAACGGCAATCCGCTGCAACTCTCCTCCCTGCGCGGCAAAAAAGTGCTGGTCTACTTCTACCCCAAGGCGATGACCCCCGGCTGCACCACCCAGGCCTGCAGCCTGCGTGACGTGAACGCCGAGCTGGCCGCCCTCAATGTGGTAGTGCTCGGTATCAGCCCGGATCCGGCCAAACGCCTGAAAAAGTTCGAAGAGCGCGATCAGCTCAACTTCACCCTGCTGGCCGATGAGGATCACGCCGTCGCCGATGCCTTTGGCGTCTGGGGTCCGAAGAAGTTCATGGGCAAGGAGTATGACGGTATTCACCGCCAGAGCTTCCTGATCGACGAAGAGGGCAAGATTGCCCACCACTTCGACAAGTTCAAGACCAGCGATCACCATCAGGTGGTGCTGGATTTCCTCAAGGGGTAACCCTCCCCTGCATTATTGAAAGGCCTGCCACGCAGGCCTTTTTGTGCAGGCAAGCCATCCCTTGCCTGAAGATTTTTCTCACCAACTCCCCCGCCCAGATCAAAAAATTCATTTTATATATGGGTTAACGTGACCCCAGAATCATCTTCCAGCGAGATATCCCATGAATATGAGCAACACTGAGCGTTTGATCCTGAGCAACCAGTACGAAATTCTGGCGAAACTCAATCCGGAGAAAGCGGACTTCTACCAGCGCGCCAGCACCATCATCGAGCGCGGCTACTGCCTGCAGATCCTCGAGCTGGAGAAGAGCTTCGGCCATCTGGATCTGGCGACCTGCCAGGAGGTGATCGATACCCTGGAGCTGCACCACGCACTGGCCATCTCATGGGGCAATCTTGATGCGGCCGATCAGGGCGAGATCAACGCCAGCCGGCTGGAGTTCAACGGCTACAGCCGCAGTCAGGAGCGTGAACTGGCCGACTATGTTTGCTTCCTGCTGGAAGTGGACAAGCGCTTCCCCGAGCTCAAGTGCCCGTGCGACGAGCTCTCCAGCGACATCGCCATGCGCGACAAGTACCAGCGGATGCTGACTATATGGCGCCAGTGTCCCCGTCAGTACAAGCTCTCCATCCAGGAGATCCGCAAGGTACTGGCGGCCTGATCCGCACACCGACCGCAACAAAAAAGGCGCCACTGGCGCCTTTTTGCATCTGAATCGGGTTATTCGTAGAGAAAGGATTTATCGAGCTGCTGGAAGGCGGCCTTGAGGGTATCGGCCAGCTCTTCATAGCGGGGTTGTGACACCAGCTGACGACGACCACCCTGCTCGTTCATCTTGCCGTTGATCTCCCGATACCAGCTCGCCAACGAAGGGGGCAAACGGGTGTCGGCCCGCTGACCGAGCCAGTAGTAACCCTGCAGCGGCAAACTGAGCAAAAACAGCACAGAAGTGATGACGGAGGGCCAGTAGTGCAGCTCCCCAAACTGGAACTGCAGCATTACGCTCAGCACCGCCAACGCCGGAATCACCTTGAGAGCGAATTCGGTCGCCTTGATCACCCGATTTTCAGGAAACATCGAATTGAGCTCGGGACGGCGCGGCCAAAGCGTCATATAATGGCGGCCTTGCTGTAACTTAGTTCCAAAAATGTTCATGCTCATACTACCTCCGAGCGCTTTTTGAACGTACTAACGGCAAAACCTCGACAAAATTTGATGCAAAGTAACAAAGGTTGAGGATGACTTTGTTATTTTTCAACAATCGGGTTATCCTTTGTACGCCCATTTTTGCGTCAAAAGCATCTTGCTATTGACCTGTCAGGGACGTCTGGATTTCGGGTCTTGTATCACTATACAAGGGGCAAGCAACAGATTGCCAACCCTCATAAGGATAAGTTGAAAGTTTTTGGACGTCCGGCGTCCAACGCATCCGCCTACACAACCCAATCTGCGATAGGATTTATTCATGAGTAAGCTGGTTCTTGTTCTTAACTGTGGCAGCTCTTCCCTGAAGTTTGCTGTCATTGACGCAACCACCGGTGATGACCTGCTGTCCGGCCTGGCCGAGTGCTTCAACCTCGACGACGCCCGCATCAAGTGGAAACTGAATGGCGAGAAAGGCAGTGCCGATCTGGGCGCTGGTGCCGCTCACCAGGAAGCGCTGGACTTCATCGTCAACAAGATCCTGCCGCTCAATCCGGAACTGTCCAAGAACCTGATCGCCATCGGTCACCGTGTTGTTCACGGCGGTGAGCGCTTCACCTCTTCCGTCGTTATCTGTGACGACGTGATCGCCGGCATCGAAGCCGCCGTTCCGTACGCGCCGCTGCACAACCCGGCTCACCTGATCGGTATCCGTGAAGCCCGCCGCGTATTCCCGGCGCTGGCTGACAAGAACGTGGCCGTATTCGATACCGCGTTCCACCAGTCCATGCCGGAAGAAGCCTTCCTGTACGCTCTGCCGTACAAGCTCTACAAAGAGAACGGCATCCGTCGCTACGGCGCTCACGGCACCAGCCACTACTACATCAGTCTGGAAGCTGCCAAGCAGCTGAACAAGCCGGTTGAAGAGCTGAACATCATCAACTGCCACCTGGGCAACGGCGGCTCCGTCTGCGCCATCAAGAACGGCAAATCTGTTGATACTTCAATGGGCCTGACTCCGCTGGAAGGTCTGGTGATGGGTACCCGTTCCGGTGATCTGGACCCGGCCATCATCTTCTTCCTGCACGACAAGCTGGGCATGAGCGTGGCCGATATCAACACCATGCTGACCAAAGAGTCCGGCCTGCAGGGTCTGACCGAAGTGACCTCCGACTGCCGTTTTGTTGAAGACAACTACGACAGCAAAGAAGAAGCCAAGCGTGCCATGGACGTTTACTGCTATCGCCTGGCCAAGTACATCGGCGCCTATGCTGCCGCCATGGACGGTCGTCTGGACGCCGTTGTTTTTACCGGTGGTATCGGTGAAAACTCCGCCCCGATCCGTGAAATCACCCTGAACAAGCTGGGCCTGCTGGGCTTTGACGTCGATCACGACGCCAACCTGAAGGCTCGTTTCGGCAAGGGTGGCGAGATCACCAAGGCTGGTTCTACCAAGGCTCTGGTAATCCCGACCAACGAAGAGTGGGTTATCGCCCACGACGCGCTGGAACTGGTCGGCGCTTAATTGACGCAGTAACTCGAGGCCGCCCACCAGGGCGGCCTTTTCCTGATCCCAAAAAATGAACAAGGGGTATAAAGTGGCACGCACTATTATGCTTATCCCGGTCGGCACTGGTGTCGGCGTAACTTCCGTAAGCCTTGGCGTTGTTCGCGCCATGGAGCGTCACGGTGTCAATGTCAGCTTCTTCAAACCGGTTGCCCAGCCGCGTCCGGGTGAAACCGGTGCCGAGCGCTCAACCGCCGTTATCCGCGCAGCTGCCAACATCAATCCGCCCGAGCCCTTCACCCTCTCCTACGCCGAGAACATGATCAGCTCCAGCAACACCGATATCCTGCTGGAAGAGATCGTTGCCCGTTTCGAAGAGCACGTAAAATCCAGCGGTGCCGAAGTGCTGGTTGTCGAAGGTATGGTGCCGACCGACAAGCAGCCCTTTGCCAACAAGCTGAACTACGACGTTGCCAAGGCGCTGGATGCCGACATGGTATTCGTGACCCACCCGGGCCATGACTCCAGCCAGAAGCTGAAAGAGCGCATCGAACTGGCCTGCTCCAACTTCGGTGGTGTCAACAACCCCCGCATCGTTGGTTGCGTTATCAACAAGGTTGGCGCGCCGGTTGACGAGCATGGCGTAACCCGCCCTGACCTGACCGAGATGTTCGAAGCCCATCACCACGCTTCCGACGCTGCCCACAACCTGGAAGTGCTGCAAGTGTTTGGCAAGAGCCCGCTGCGCATCCTGGGTTGCATCCCCTGGAACACCCAGCTGATCGCCCCGCGCGCCAAGGATCTCGCCAAGCATCTGGCCGCCAAGATCCTGCACAAGGGTGAGCTGGACAGCCGTCGCCTGCAGACCGTGACCTTCTGTGCCCGCTCCATCCACAACATGGTCGAGCACTTCCGTCCGGGCAGCCTGCTGGTCACCTCTGGCGATCGCTCTGACGTCATCGTCTCTGCCTGCCTCTCCGCCATGAACGGCGTCAAGCTGGGCGCCCTGCTGCTGACCGGTAACTATCATCCGGAGCCGCAGGTAATGGCGCTGTGCCAACAGGCCATGGCCACCGGCCTGCCGATCATGATGACCGGTACCAACACCTGGCAGACCGCCGTCAGCCTGCAGAACTTCAACGTCGATATTCCGGAAGATGACCGCGAGCGTATCGAACTGGTACAGGACTACGTCGCTGGCCACATCGACAAACACTGGATCGAGTCGCTGACCATCAGCTCTACCCGTTCCCGTCGTCTGAGCCCGCCGGCATTCCGTTATCAGCTGACCGAGCTGGCCCGTCAGGCCAACAAACGTGTCGTGCTGCCGGAAGGCGACGAGCCGCGCACCATCAAGGCTGCCGCCATCTGTGCCGAGCGTGGCATTGCCCGTCCGGTGCTGCTGGGCAACCCGGAAGAGATCCGTCGCGTTGCCGAGCAGCAGGGTGTTGTTCTGACCGATCGCGTCGAAATCATCGATCCGGCCGTTGTGCGCGAGCGCTATGTGCCGCGTCTGGTCGAGCTGCGCAAGAACAAGGGCATGACCGAAGTGGTTGCCCGCGAGCAGCTGGAAGACAACGTGGTACTGGGTACCATGATGCTGGAGCGCAATGAAGTTGACGGCTTGGTATCCGGCGCGGTGCACACCACTGCCAACACCATCCGTCCGCCGATGCAGATCATCAAGACCGCTCCGGGCTCTTCCCTGATCTCCTCCATCTTCTTCATGCTGCTGCCTGACCAGGTTCTGGTCTACGGTGACTGCGCGATCAACCCGGATCCGACTGCCGAGCAGCTGGCCGAGATCGCCATCCAGTCCGCCGACTCCGCTGCCGCATTCGGCATCGAGCCGCGCGTCGCCATGATCTCCTACTCCACCGGTACCTCTGGCGCCGGTGCCGATGTAGAGAAAGTGCGTGAAGCGACCGAGCTGGCCAAGGCCAAGCGCCCCGACCTCATCATCGACGGCCCGCTGCAGTACGACGCGGCCATCATGGAGAACGTGGCCAAGTCCAAGGCGCCGAACTCACCGGTTGCCGGTAAAGCTACCGTGTTCGTCTTCCCTGACCTGAACACCGGTAACACCACTTACAAAGCGGTGCAGCGTTCCGCTGACCTGGTCTCCATCGGCCCGATGCTGCAAGGCATGCGCAAGCCGGTCAACGACCTCTCCCGTGGCGCCCTGGTTGACGACATCGTCTACACCATCGCCCTGACCGGTATCCAGGCTGCCCAGGCTGACGAACAAGCCTAATCAGCTTTAGTCTGAAAAAACCGATCACAAAGGCTGCTCACCCAAGGTGAGCAGCCTTTTTTGTTGGGAATTTTTCTGAAGGCAGCATAACCAGTCGAAGATTCAGGAGCAGACAGATAAAAGTATGAGAGCACGATGAGCGCTACGCTCCCTGTCACACAATACTTTCCATTTTGTATGTACTAATAAAAGTCTTTATATATCTTGTCGTTAGTCGAAAACTGCCATCTCTTATAGCAAAGCAAGCCGCACTCAATACCTGTAAAAAATGACAGCCGTCACACCTTCCAAATCTGGTTAATCATCCATACGAATCCCCCACCACAAGGAAGTGTGAAATGCGTAAAAACAGCTTGTCCATCATCATGTTGCTGTCCGCCCTGCCATTGTTCACCCAGCCCTCACTGGCGGCAGACAAGGTCGCACCGAAGCAGGCCACCACGGTTGCCGCCAAGCAGGAGAGCGGCAAAGTGGATATCAATACGGCAACCCTTGCCGAGCTCACCAACCTCAAGGGAATTGGTGACAAGAAGGCACAAGCCATCGTCGACTATCGCGAAAAACAGGGGAAATTTACCTCAGTTGATCAACTGGTTGATGTAAACGGCATCGGCCCGGCCACGCTGGAAGCCAACCGTGACATGATCATCGTCAAATAACGTCCGAGCACTGCATATGCAAATGGGGCAGCCTGTGGCTGCCCCATTTTTCTTCGGGTATCATGGGCCCACTTTGTATCTCTGGATATCTCTCCATGAAAAAGACACCTCTCGTTGTTCGCAAGGCCGTGCTCCCGGTAGCCGGTCTGGGTACCCGCATGCTTCCCGCCACCAAGGCCATTCCGAAAGAGATGCTGCCGGTGGTCGACAAACCGCTGATCCAGTACGTTGTGCGCGAAGCGATCGCCGCCGGTATCAAAGAGATCGTGCTGGTCACCCACTCCAGTAAGAACTCCATCGAAAACCACTTCGACAAGAGTTTCGAACTGGAAGCGACCCTCGAGAAGCGGGTCAAGCGTCAGCTGCTGGAAGAGGTGCAACAAATCTGCCCGAAAGACGTCACCATCATGCACGTCCGTCAGGGTGAGGCGAAAGGTCTGGGCCACGCAGTGCTCTGCGCCCGCCCGCTGATCGGTGACAACCCGTTTGCCGTGCTGCTGCCGGATGTGCTGATCGACGACGTTGCCAGCGACTTGAAAAAAGACAACCTGGCCGAAATGGTGCACATGTTTGAAGAAGACCAGATCAGCCAGATCATGGTGGAAGCTGTGCCCGAGAGTGAAGTGGACAAGTACGGCATCGCCGACATCAAGGGGGAAGCACTGACCGAAGGGATGTCCCTGCCGATGCAGGCGATCGTCGAAAAACCACCACGCGATGAAGCCCCCTCCAATCTGGCGGTAGTGGGCCGTTATGTGCTCTCTTCCAATATCTGGCCGCTGCTGGAAAAAACCCCTGCCGGTGCCGGTGACGAGATCCAGCTGACCGATGCCATCGCCATGCTGATGGAGCAGGAGCAGGTCAACGCCTACTTCATGAAGGGCAAGAGCCACGACTGCGGCAGCAAGATCGGTTATATGAAAGCGAATGTGGAGTATGCCGTGCGTCACCGCGAGCTGAACGGCGAATTCATCGGCTGGCTGAAGCAGTTCGTCAAGCAGTTGTAATAGCTGAAAATTCCGTTTTTCATAGTGGTATTCAAGGAGCATCAAATGATGCTCCTTTTTCATTTGCGCAACAAAAAATCAATCAAGAATAAATAAATCCTCAGCAAATCATAATGTTGTAATTTATTCACACATGCTCTATAAGGATTGAGGCGTGTTTCTCGCCCTTGCATAAAAAACTCAAAAAAATATAAGACACAGGTGGAAGTTCCAATGAATAACCCGTCAAAAGGGACCTTTTTAGGTCACCCTAAAGGGCTTTTTTTGCTCTTTAGTACCGAACTCTGGGAGAGATTCTCCTATTACGGCATGCGTGCCGTACTGGTGCTCTATCTGACCGACCTGACTGCCAATGGCGGTCTGGGCTGGAGTCAGGCAGACGCCCTCAAACTCTACGGTATCTATACCGGTCTGGTTTACATCACTCCGCTGATCGGCGGCTGGCTGGCTGACACCTTCCTGGGTCAACGCCGTGCCATCCTGATCGGTGCCGTGCTGATGGCCGCAGGCCAATTCACTCTGGCTCTGCCCCATGCAATGTTCCCGGATATGGTCAACAGCGTCTTCTATACCGGTCTGGCTCTGCTGATCGTGGGTAACGGTCTGTTCAAGCCGAACATCTCCACCATGGTAGGCGACCTCTATGCAGAGGGTGACCACCGTCGTGACGGTGCCTTCACCATCTTCTACATGGGTATCAACCTGGGCTCCCTGCTGGCAGGTGTGATCTGTGGTGCTGCCGCGACCGCCTACGGCTGGCAAGCAGCCTTCGTCGGCGCCGGTATCGGTATGCTGCTCTCTCTGGTGATCCAGGCGACTCTGGCCCAGCGTTTCCTCGGCGACATCGGCCGTGTGACTGCCGCCCAGCGTGCCGCCGCTCTGCGTACTACCGAGCAGAAAGCGCCGCTGACCAAGCAGGAAGTGGATCGCATCAAGGTCATTCTGGTGCTGGGCCTGTTCACCATCATCTTCTGGGCTGGTTTCGAACAGGCCGGCGGTCTGATGAACCTCTATACCCAGGAGTACACCGACCGCATGATCGGCTCTTTTGAAGTGCCGACTGCCTGGTTCCAGTCCCTGAACCCCTTCTTCATCATCACTCTGGCGCCGGTCGTTGCGGCCATCTGGATCAAGCTCGGCAAGAAAGAGCCGAACTCTCCGGTGAAATTCGCCATGGGTCTGCTGTTCCTGGCCGTTGGTTTCCTGTTCATGGTCGGTGCAGTGCTGCAGCAGGGTGGTGACAACACCGTCAAGACCTCCATGTTCTGGCTGGTTGGCGCGTACCTGTTCCACACCCTGGGCGAGCTCTGCCTCTCCCCGATCGGTCTCTCCATGGTGACCAAGCTGGCTCCGCTGCGTCTGGCCTCCCTGATGATGGGTGCCTGGTTCGGCTTCGTGGCACTGGCCAACTACGCAGCGGGCTTTATCGGCTCCTTCGTGGGTGAAGCCGGCCCCATCGCCATCTTCGGCGGTATCGCTCTGGCTGCCGTGATCAGTGCCGTGATCCTGCTGACCATGGCCAACCGTCTGGTCTACTGGATGCACGGTGCCGAAGGCCCGGCAAAATCCACTGACCATCAGGATGAAAAACTGCAGTCCGCTACTGCATAAGCAAGTTGGACAAGCAGACATAAGAGAGGGCGCCGATGGGCGCCCTCTCTTTTTATCTGACCGATATTCAACTATGGCGCCATGGCCATCAGTGGTAACGCACCTGAACATGAAGGGCGCTGCCGCTATCGCTGCAAAACTGCAGGTCAAAGGGCTCGTGCCAGCTTCGCTTGTGCAGGGCATAGTGGCTGCTGCGCATCAAGCCAAGGGGCAAGCCACCCGAGCGCATCAGCCAGCGGGGAGAGGTGAGCCCAGCATTGGCAAACACCAGCCCATCCTCCTGATCAAACAGCAGTGCCGCCATGGCAAAAGAGCTGCGCAGCCCCGACTCCATCAACTGATGATTGAGGTAGTCGAGCAACCGGTGTGGCTGACTTAACAGCTGACTCTCTTTGCGCTGGAACTGGCGATAAGGAACATTCATCAACGAGCGCACCAGCGCCCCGCAGAAGGCGGCATCCGTCCCCATGATGGGCAACTCCATCACCAATACCAGTAACTTGTCCCCCACCTTGAAGGTGTCGGGAATAAAGAGCTGGCCCAGCCCCTTGAACGTAATCTGCCAGGGGCCCCACTCCTGCAATCCCGGCGGTTTCAGCCCGGCCAGCAAACGGCTGGCGGCCCGATCGTGGGCACTGAAGTACTCCATATGATCCATCAGCTCCAGCTGCTGACTGCGTGTCCCCTGACTCTTGAGGCACTGCTCTATGCTGCGCTCGACCAGCGCGTAATCTTCCAGCGGCTTGAGCAGGTAATCGCGCGCACCGGCGCGCAGGGCACCAGCCACGGCCTCCATGGTGCTCTGGGCCGAGATGACGATAACCGGGATATCGGGGTAGCGAGCAGAGAGGCAGGCGATCACTTCGTGACCATCCATATTGGGCATATTGAGATCGCAGAGCACCACATCGGGATGGTAGAGAGCTGCGGCCGACAGGCCCTCAATCCCGTCTTCGGCCTGAAAAACCGTTGCCCCGTCCCGTGCGAGGTAACTCACTAGCGAGTGGCGAAAAACGGCTTCGTCCTCCACCACCAGGATCCGTAGCCCGGCTCTTAACATCTTGATAAAGCTCTTATTAGTCAATTGGTTATTTAGGTATTAAGACTAGTTCAAAAGTGAGGTATCCGCGGAAACGATGCGTCAAAAATAGACCTTGGTCAGGTTCTGAACGACAGATTGCTCTATTAACAACCACATAGCAGCACAACCTCTCCCCACAATGTCGCTACCTCCATGCGAATTGTGCAAGCCCCTGCCATAGGGGATAATGGCCGCCACACAAGCGCATAAAGAAGACCATGACTCCAGCCGAATACAGTGCCCTCGCCCACCCCAGATTGTCCCATCCGGCCCGCAGTCTCTATACCCTGCAGCTGCGCAGACTGGTGCTGGAAAATCAGCTGGCCCGGCTCAACTATCCCGAGCTGGGTCGTGCACTGGCGGTGGTCGACCCTGGTGATCCATGCGGCTTCTCGTTTCAGGTCAATGCCCGCCAGCTCACCGAGCTGTTCGATGAACTGATGGAGGCGGGCCTGCTGCAGGTCGAGGCTCAGCCCGAGAGTGAGCACTACCATCAGTGCCCTTTTCAGTTGCCGCTGCTGACCCAGAAATTGCGCAGCCCGCTGCCGGAGCGACCCTTCCAGATGCATCTGCAATGGCGCCCGGACGAAGAGCTGCCCGCCCTCGCCCGTCTGTGCGGGGTGATCGATGCCAGCTATAGCGAAGAGGATCTGGGAGAATTTATCGCCTACTGGCTGGGGCGCCCCGAGGTATTCGACTCCCAGCATCAATGGATGCTCAAGTTTATTCGCGCCCTCAAGACCCGCCGCTATACCCGTCGCAAGCCGATGGAGGTGCAGGGCTATCAGCAGGTGACGCCGGCCCCGGCAGAGTCGGGTCCCAGCAAACGGGCCCAACAGATGATTGAAGAGGCAAAGCGGCTGGCAGAGAGCCAGCAGATGCCTGCCCAGACACCGGATAATGATTGATACCATCTGCCTGCTGCAGGCAGAATCAGACCCCTGTCCCATCCCTGATCAAGCAGAAGGAGCATTCCATGACTGACCCGCAAGATCCCCTGCGCCAGGAGCTGGAAGAGATCGAAGCCAAGCGCCAGAAGATCGCCAAGGCCAAGCAGGACCACCGTGTTCACGACCCGGAATTGAGCCGCCATGTGGGTAGCCTGCTGGAGCGCATTCGTCGCCTGCAGCAAGAGACCGGCGGCGGCCAGTATGACTACGAGACCCTGCGCAAGGAGTATGACGCCAAGGCCAACGCCGAGGTGCGCGAGCTGCAGAAGGCGGCCCGTCAGGAGCGGATCCAGAAGCTGATCGCCCAGGCCGACCTCAACCCAGACTGGGTGTTCGACAAGATGGATGCCACAGATCCGGCGCTGCAATATCCCATCGAGACCGCCCGTTACTTTATCAGCGGTTTCGAGCACTGGGAGAAGAGCGGTGGCGGCTGCATGCTCATCTACGGCGACTACGGCACCGGCAAGTCAACGCTGGCGGGGGCGGTTGCGCACGAGCTGATCGAGCGTCACCAAAAATCGGTGATCTTCCAGCAGTGGGCCTCCATCGTCGATCGCCTCTTCTTCAACGTGATCCCCGATCAGGACGAGCGCAACCAGTACCGCCGTGCGCTGGAAGAGGTGGATCTGCTGATCATCGACGAGGTATCGGCCAACCGCGCCAAGATGGCGGAGAGTCAGTCCAGTTTCCTCGGCCACCTGCTGCGCCGCCGTCGCAACCTGTCAAAAAGCGTCATCATCATTACCAACCACACGCCCCAGACCCTGCATCAGGCGATCGGTGATTTCAGCTATGAGGCGATCAAGGCATTCAATCCGGTGGATATCCACCTGAGCGGCCCCAGCCGTCGCCCCAGCATCGGCAACTACAACGGCTGATCCCCTCTCAGCGGGTGCGAATCGCTGGCAGCTCGCACCCGCGCCTCTCTGCTGGCTCACAAATAGAAACAACTCTCATTTACAGCGAGCGAACAAGCCACTAGGCTAACCCCTTTTGCCAAGGGAGCTCAGCTATGCCAACCACACTGATTTTCGGAGCCAGCCGCGGGCTGGGCCGCGCCTTTACTCACCACGCTCTCGCTGAGGGTCATCGGGTGATTGCGCTGGTGCGCAGCCCTGAGATGGCTACGGAACTGGAGGCGCTGGGAGTTGAGGTGATCGAGGGGGATGCGCTGGATCCGGCTGCGGTGCTGCAGGCGTGTGCCCGGGCGGGACAAGATGCTCAGGTTGTCTCCACCCTCGGCAGCTTCCGTCAGGCCGCGCCGGTGGACTATCAGGGCAACCGTCATGTGATCGATGCCATGGAGCAGGCAGGCCTGAAACGGCTGCTGCTGGTCACCTCTCTCGGCTGTGGCGACAGCTGGCAATATTTGCCGCAGCGGGCCCGCGCCGCCTTCGGCCACGAGGTGCGCCTCAAGAGTCTGGCGGAGAGCTGGCTGCAGACCAGCTCCCTCGCGTGGACCATTCTGCGCCCGGCGGGCCTGCAGGATGGCGACGCCACCGGCCGCGCCGAACTCAGTCAGGACAAGGAGGTGCACGGACTGGTGCGCCGCGCAGATGTGGCCGCCCAAGGGCTGCGCCTGCTGGCGGATGAGACGGCGGTAGGACAGATCTACGCCATCGGAGATCCCACGCTCCAGCGCGGCTAAAGCAGCAGTAAAACCGCTTACCCCCACCACATACCAAAACGGTCAGCCCAAGGGCTGACCGTTTCCGCTATACCGCACACGCTATCTCACGCGCGCTTGCTCCATCCCGCTTAACTGGCGCTCGTTTCACTCTGAGCGACTGATGAGCCAGCAACCGGCAGCAACCGCTGCCGCCAACGCAGCAGCAGGCAGGCCAGCGCGCCGTAGAGCAGCGCCAGTCCCCACAACTGCCACCAGTAGCGGGCAACCTGGGCGAAGTCGGCCCCCATCTGGTTGAGGCGCAGAAAACCCTCGATCGCCGGGATAGTGGGCACCCACTGAGCCAGCCAGTTGAGGGGGGCCGGGATCAGCTCGAGCGGCCAAATAAAGCCCGCCAGAAAAACCAGCGGCAGGGAGGAGATCAGCACCACCTGAGTGGGCAGATCCCGCCGGGTAAATATCGCGCCGAGCACCACGCCAAACCAGCAGGTCGCCAGCAGGAATGGCAGGGCGAACAGCCAAAGCTGCACAGGGTCAGCATGGCGAGCGATATTGTAGTGATCGAAGCAGAAGCCGAGGAAGTAGCTCACCGGCAGCAGGAACAACCCCGCCAGCACCAGAGTTCTGGCCAGCAGCAGCGGCAACACCGGCGCGCTTTGCCAGTAACCATGCTCGCCGCGACAGCTGCGCTGGTTCTGGGTCGCCCCCAGGATCCCCGCCCCCATCAGCAACACCTGATGGAGGATCAGCACGAACACCGCCGGCACCACGTAGTTGACGTAGCCCATAGTGGGGTTGAACACCGGCACCACGTTGAGGGCCACCGCATTCCAGCCCATCGCCGCTTGTGGCAGCGCCTCGCCGTGGCTCAACAGCCGCGCCACCTTCACCTGCGCGGCGAGTGTGCCGCCGGCCTGCGCCAGCCCCTCGGCAATGGTACCGTAGACCAGAAAGTAGGAGGCATCACCGGCATAACTCAGGGTGACGCTCTTACCCAGCATCAGATCCCGATAGAAGTGGTTGGGGATATGCAGGATCCCGCTCGCCTTCCCGGCCATCATCAGCTGCCGCGCTTCATCCAGCGAATTGGCCCGCGCTACCAGCTTCACCTGTGGCGTAGCATCGGCCATAAATTCCAGCTGGCGCGATAGCTGACTGCCATCTTCGTTGACCACCACCACCGCCTCTTCCCGCGGCAACTGATGCAGATAGGGTTGGGGGTAGAGGAAGGAGTAGAAGAACACCCCGCCAAACAGGGTGAGCATGATGGCGCGATCCGCCAGCAAGGTGCGCAACTCGAGGCGCAACAGATCGACAAATCCCAGCATCACTCAGGCTCCTTTTCGGCGACTGCCACTGCGGCTGATTGACGGGCCAGCTCGGCCTGCTGCTTGTAACGACGAACCACCAGCAGCAAGGGGAGCAGAAACAGCAGCAAGGCCCCCAGTTGCGGCAGCGCCGATGCGAGGGGCAGACCGTAGTTGCTCTGACCAATCTGTAGCTCCACATAGTGAGAGACCGGCAACAGGCTGCGCCAGAAGCGGGCAAAATCCCCCATGGCGCTCACCGGAAAGGTGACCCCCATAAAGGCAAAGCCGGGCGCAGTGTAAGCCCCCGCCAGCGACAGGGCGCGGGCCGGATCCCGGATGATGCCGTAAAAGAAGGCCCCCATGGTGACGCAGGCGGCCGAGGCGAGCCCCAGCCCCACCAGCAATACCAGCCAGCTACCGTGCATGGGGTAGGAGAAGCCCTTGAACAGCAGCAGCGTCCAGACAATCCCCCAGCCCCAGCCAATCAGCACGTGGGGCAGCAGGGTGCGCCAGAGACCAAACCAGACACCGCGAGTGGTCCAGTCCAGCCCCAGCCGATCGGTACGGGCCAGCGCATTGAGGCCGAACAGCACCACCAGGATCTGCCACACCGCAGGCAGAATGGCGCTCAGCAGAAACTGGGCGTAGCTGGAGTTGAGGTTGTAGAGCGCAGTGACCTGACTGCTGATGGGCACCGACTGTCCAATCGCACCGGGCAGCGCCTTGCCGTCAGCCATCGCCTCCAGCACGCCCACCTGACCGTTAAGAGTGCCTACCACCTGCGCCAGCGCAGAGTTGACCAGCTTGGCGATGAGGATGAACTGGCCGTTGTTGAACACTGTCACCTGCGGCTGGGTGCCCTGACGGGCATCCCGCTCCAGATGGTTGGGGATCACCACCAGCGCATAGATGTCGCCACCGCGCAGGGCGTGCGCCCCGGCATCGATGGAGTCAAACTGTTGCGCGACCTTGAGCCCGGCCGAGCCATCCAGCGAGAAGGCGAGCTGGCGCGAGAGCATGCTGTGGTCGAGATCCACCAGCCCCACCTTGAGGTCGCGGGCCAGCCCTGCCGAGAAGATCCAGCAGAGGATCCCCATCAACAGCAGCGGCACCCAGCTCATCAGGGCACGACTGAACGGATCCTGCCACAGCAGCCGAAATTCACGTCCCATCAGAGTTCAACCAGCACACTCATGCCAACCCGCAGCCCCTCAACCGGTTGCAGCGGGCGAGCCTCCACCTGGAAGCTCTTCATGTCGAAGCCCTGACGGGTATCGGTGGCACGCCAGGTGGCGAAATCCCCCATCACGGCCACATGGGTCACCTTGAAGCGCACGATCTGATCGCCAAGGCCCGGGATGCGGGCATCGAACTCGGTACCGACCGGGAAGCGGGGCAGCAGATCTTCGCGCACGTGGAACTGGGCCCAGGCATCGCTCATGTCGAGCAGGGTCACTACGGGGAAGCCTTGCGGCGCCAGCTCGCCGCTGCGCAGCAGCACCTGACTAACCTCACCGGTGTGGGGGCTGACGATACGGGTATCGGCCAGATAGGCCTCAACCTCGGCCACCGAACCAGCCGCCATCTTGGCCTTCTCGCGAGCAGCGATCTTGGTCTCTTCCCGCGCCCCCTCAAGAGCCATCTGGTACTGTTGCCATGCCATCCCTTCGCTGTAGCGGGCGGCTTGCCAGGCGGTCCAGGCCTCATCGCGTTTTTGCAGCGGCATCACGCCGTCGCGGTGCAGGCTGGCCACCCGCTCATAGGTCTTGCCACGCAGGGCTGCAGCGGCCTTGGCTTTTTGCCACTGATCCTTGGCCGCAGCGATCTGCTGGGCTCGGGCTCCTTTCTCCGCCTCTTGCGCCAGCGCACCCGCAGCCGCTTCACCCGCCTTGGCCTGGCTCAGCTTGGCTTCAATCTCGGGGCTCGCCAGAGTAAAGACCAGCTGGTCTTTGGTCAGCTGATCACCCTTTTTCACCAGCACTTCGTCGATACGCCCCGGCACCTTGGAGGAGACCGAATACTGCTGTGCTTCAATTTGCCCTTGCAGATGCACCGGCTCCGGCTGATAGGCGAGCCAGAAGCGCCAGCCCAGCCAGACCACCAGGATCACCAGCACCAGCGGCAACAACAGCGGTTTACCCTGGCTCATCTTCTTTTTGATGGGGGGATGGCTCATCACTTCACCTCGACAAACGGGCGACCCTTGGCGGTCGAAACAGAGATAGAAAAAGGCACGGACTGGTGTGCGATCAGGAGTGCGATCATGAGTTCACCTCGGTCACCTGACCGTGCTGATATTGATTGAAACTGTTCATCTGGCCGGAGAGCGCCAGCAGGCGGGCCAGCGACACCACATATTGATAAGCCGCCGCCGCGCGCTGGGTCTTGACCCCTGCCAGCTGGTTCTGGGCATCCACCACATCGAGTGACGTGGAGAGCCCCTGCCCGAAGGCCTTGTCCCGCAGCAGCACGTTCTCCTCGGCCAGCGCCTGGGTGGAAGAGAGGGATTGATACTCCTCCAGCCCCTGCGCCGCTTCACGCCAGGTCTTTTCCACCAGCAGCTTCAGATCCTCACGGGTCTTGGCCTGCAGCAGATTGACCTGCAGCTCGGCACTCTTGGCGGCCTGCACCGTCTCGGAGCGGCCATCGCGGCTCACCAGCGGCATGCTGACGCCCACCCCCACCAGCCAGTCCGGCGCGGTCTTGGAAGCTATCGAATCATCTTCATAGAGGTTGTAGTTACCGAACAGGAACACCTCGGGGGCATATTTGCCCTGCTCGACCCGGATCATCCCCTTGGCCTGCTCTTTCTTGGCACTGAGCAATTTGAGGCCGGGGTGAACTTCCAGGGTCTGTTGCACCAGCCCATCGAGACGCGGCAGCTCACTGTTGACGAACAGGCCGCTGCCCGGCTGGGCATCTGGCAACTTCAGCATGCGGCCAAGGGCCAGTTCGGCGATCTCGAGACTGCGGCGCGCCTTCTGGGTATCGATGCGGGCGCGGTCATAGGCCGACTGGGCGGAGAGGCGCTCCACCTTGGCAATCTGCCCCTGCGCTTCGAGCTTCCTCGCGTGATCCAGATGGCGGGCCAGCCCGTCCTCAATATCCTGCTTGGTCTGTACCACCTGACCTGCCAGCACCACACCGAAATAGGCCTGGGAGAGGCTCTCGAAAGTGGACTGCTCCTTGAGCACCAGCAGCTGTTGCGCCTCGCTCACCTGTGCCTGGCGAATGTCCTGCGCCGCATCGATGCGACCGCCGGTAAAGAGTGGCCAGAGCATCTTGACCGAACTGGTCACGACATTCTGCTTGGTGAGAGGTGTAACGAAGTCGTCATGTGAGAGTTGGGGAAGTGGTACCGGAAATTGGCCCAGTATGCCCTGCAGCGCCTTGATCATCTCCGGATGGTTGGCGATGGGGTTGAGATCCATCATGTCGAGTTCCATCGGCTGATCGAGGTGGGTATAGCTGGCGCCCACATCTACCTTGGGCAGATACATGGATTTGGCAGCCTCGCGCAGCTGCTTGGCGCGATCGACCCCTGCTTGTTCGGCGGCCAGCCCCTCATCCTGCTGGATGACCCGGGTCCAGGCCTCGCTGAAACTGATGGTCTGTGCCTGCGCCGACCCCAGCACGGCACCCAGCAGACACGGCCAGAGTGATGTAATGAACCTTGACGTCATAGATCCCCAATCCGCATTGTTGCAAAAATGTTTGGAGCTTTTGCTCGCATAAGCCCGCCATCATAACGCAAACGAGGCCGACAAGTGGACAGACAATTATGCAAGGGGCTGGCCCGAATGGTACAGCACTCCCTGACGGTCAATCTGGCCGTTTTTCAATAACTCCAGAATTTGCAAGCCTTGGCGCGACGTTTTTTTCAGAAAAAAATGGCTGACGCTCAAATACTAACCTTTTCTCCTGCCTAAAAAATGCGTAATATACGCCGCCCTAAGCCGATGGTAACCGTGGAATGCAGATAGGTCCCCACACGCTTGAAACTCCCTTGATCGTGGCTCCCATGGCCGGTGTAACTGACCGACCATTCCGTGAACTTTGTTTGCGACTGGGGGCCGGCATGGCCGTTTCCGAGATGCTGCTGGCCAACCCGGATGTCTGGGATACCCAGAAAACCCGGATGAGGATGGATCACTCTGCAGAAGGCGGTTTGCGATCGGTCCAGATTGCCGGAGCCGACCCCGAGATGATGGCGTTTGCTGCCCGCTACAACGTGGAGCAGGGCGCACAGATCGTCGACATCAACATGGGATGTCCGGCAAAAAAAGTGAATAAGAAGCTGGCAGGTTCAGCCCTGCTGCGATACCCCGATCAGGTCAAAGCAATTTGCCGGGCCGTGGTGGATGCAGTGGAGGTGCCTGTCACCTTGAAGATCCGCACAGGATGGGATCCGGATAACCGCAATGGCGTGGAGATCGCCCGAATCGCCGAAGATTGCGGTATCGCGGCCCTCGCCGTGCATGGTCGTACCCGTGCCTGCCTCTACAAGGGCGAAGCGGAGTACGACACTATCAGGGCGATTAAGCAGGCCGTATCGATTCCTGTTGTCGCCAATGGCGACATCAACAGCCCGGAAAAGGCCCGGTATGTCCTCGACTATACCGGCGTCGACGCCGTGATGATCGGCCGCGCTGCGCAAGGACGACCCTGGATTTTCCGGGAAATCCGTCATTTTCTTGAGACGGGCACCAAGCTGCCGCCTCCCGAAAGGGAAGAGGTTCGCACCCTGATGAACGAGCATGTAACCAACCTGCACCAGTTTTATGGTGCATATCTGGGAGCGCGCATAGCCCGTAAACACGTGGGCTGGTATCTGGATGAAGAAGAGACGGGCCGAGAATTCCGTAAGCACTTCAATGCCCTGGATTGTGCAGACGCACAACTTGAGGCACTCGAAGCGTATTTCGATGGATTAGGTTAACGCATAACTAAAGAGCCGACCGAATATGTTCGAACAAACCCTGACTTCTGATGCATTGGTAACAACTACTCACAATCACGCTGCCGAGCCGACCCAGCGCCCCCTGCGTGACTCTGTGCAACAGGCCCTGCGTAACTACCTGGCCCAGTTGAACGGTCAGGAAGTGATTGATCTGTACGATATGGTTCTTTCCGAAGTCGAAGCGCCGATGCTGGACGTGATCATGCAGTACACCCGCGGTAACCAGACTCGCGCCGCCGTGATGATGGGCATCAACCGTGGTACCCTGCGCAAGAAGCTCAAGCGTTACGGCATGAACTGATTGCTGGCCTGATGCCGCGCAAGCGGAACAGGGCAAAGATGAAAGGCGCCGGGTAGTAATACCCGGCGCCTTTCTTTATGCTCCCCTTCCCACTTCCCCACTACAAGCGCTATGAACCGCACGCCCCTGCTGCTGATGGTACTGGTCACCCTGCTGGCCGCCGCCGGCTGGCTCTTCTCGAAAGAGGCGATCCGCGAACTGCCGCCCGCCGCCTTTATCGGCAGCCGCTTTCTGCTGGCCGCCCTGCTTTTGCTCCCCCTGGCCTGGTTGCGCGAGCCACCGCCGAGCCGAGCCCAGATGGTGCGCGCCGCCGGTTGTGGCATCCTGCTCGGCGCCAGCCTGTTGCTGTGGGTCACCGCCATCAGCCAGAGCGATGCGCTCGGCAGCGGCGCCTTTATCATGAGCGTTGCGACCCTGATGGCCCCACTGGCCGCCTGGGCAGCCTTTCGGGCCAAACCCGGCCGCCACTACTGGCTCACCCTGCCCATCGCCATCGCCGGTTTGCTGCTGCTCTCCAGCAGCACCCACTGGGGCGTGTCGCTCTCGCTGTTCTGGTTTCTGGCGGCGGCCACCACCCTCGGCATCCAGCTTGCCGTCCATCGCCACTTCGCCCAATCCATCGCCCCCACCTGGCTCACCTGCATCCAGCTGGCGATGACCGGTCTGCTCGGCACCCTGCTCTCCCTGCTGACCGAACAGTGGCCCGAGGCTGGAGTCAGCCACGGCATCTGGGGCTGGTTTGCGGCGAGCGTCTTGATCGCCACCACATTGCGCTACTGGCTGCTCACCCATGCACTGAGCAAGATGACTACCGCTCACGCAGCCCTGATGATGCTGCTGGAGCCGGTCTGGACCCTGATCCTGAGCACCCTCTTCTATAGCGAACCCCTCGGCGGTGCCAAACTGGCCGGAGCCGGACTGTTGCTCGGCGCCCTGGTGCTTTACCAACTGCCCCTGCTGCTGCGCAGTGCACGGCTCAACACGCCCGTCTGATACGCGTCACCGCCCTGCAGGGCGGTGTCACCATCTCCCTCCTGTTTGCGTATCTTGTCCTGCCAATGCTGACGTTCTGTTAACGGCATTTAACCCTTGGTATCCATAGGGTTAAAGGGCATACCCCATGAAAAAATGCCATATGGCCAGCTTGATGAAGGTCACATTCCTCCCCCGCGCCCCTCCCTATCATGCCCCCATCATCGGTCTGGACAATCCTGACGATGGCCACACATGGGAATAACAAGAGAAAAAACTATGCAGCAAACCAGCCCCCTCAAGACGGTCACGGTCAGCATATTGGCAACCGCCATGCTGATCTTTGTGGCCCAGTACCTGATAGGCAAACAGGAGATCAAGATCGGCATCGCCATCATCCCGATCCTGCCGATGCTCTTTGCCGTCATCATCGGCATGATTGTCTCCGCCAAACCGGTCAAGGATCGCATCCCCGGCTGGAAGCAGCTCTTCACCGAAAAAGAAGAGGGCTTCTGCGGCAAGATGGTGGGCTTCAGCCTGCTGATCCTGGGCACCCAGTATGCGGGGATGATCATCCCCAACCTGAAGATGATCCTGAGCGTCGGCGTACCGCTGTTCCTGCAGGAGATTGGCAATCTGCTGCCGATCCTGATCGCCATTCCGCTGGCGGTGAAGTTCGGCTTTGGCCGCCGCGCCATCGGGGCCTGCTCCTCCATCAGCCGTGAGCCGTCCGTCGCGGTAATTCAGGGCAAGTTCGGCACCGGCTCTCAGGAGTACATCGGCGTGCTGGCCATCTACTTGTGCGGCTCCGTCATCGGCACCCTCTGGTTCAGCGTGCTGGGCAGCATCGCCCCGCTCACTGGCCTGCACCCGCTGGCGCTGGCTGCCGGTTCCGGCGTGGGATCAGGCTCCATGCTGAGTGCCGCCTCCGGTGCCCTGATCAACGGTCTCGACGAAGCACTGGCTCAGCAGGTGCTGAGTATCGCGGCTGCCTCGAATCTGCTCTCGTCTGCCCTCGGTGCCCTCTCCCTTACCTATCTGGGTCTGCCGCTCGCTGAAAAAATCTATGCCCTGACTGCCAAAGGAGAGAAAGCATGAAAAGCATCGTAATGGATATGCGGTTCGTCTTTCTGGCGATCCTGCTGGCCATGTTTACCCAGACCCTGACCACCGGCACTCCGCTCTGGCTGATGGGTGACAGCTTCGTCGCCATGTCACTGGTGGTGTTCGCTTCGCTGATTGCCAAGCGTTACCTGCCCTCCTCCCTGCCGGCGTTTGCCTATGCCACCATCATCGGCATTCTCATCTGCCTGCCGGAGACCCCGGTGCGCGGCCTCTTTATCGACGCCGTCGCCAAGATCTCCTTCCTCTCCTGCTGCGTACCGCTGCTGGCCTTTGCCGGTCTCTCGGTGGGCGGTCAGCTGGAAGAGCTGAAGAAGATGTCCTGGAAAGTGATCCTGATCTTCATGATCGTCTCTACCTGCTGCTTCTTCGGCGCCTCGCTGGTGGCCCAGCTCGGCTTCTCCATCCAAGGGATCATCTGATGAACAACATCCACATTGAACCGGCCCTGCTGGCCCTGCGCGACTTCAGTCAGGAAGTGCGCCACCACCTGCACTCCATTCCGGAAGCCTCCGGCGTCGAGTTCAAGACCTCGGCCTACTGCCGCGAGCTGATGGCAGGCTTTGGCTACCGTCTCACCGACTATCCGGGCTTCACCGGTTTCCACGGCGATCTGGTGGTTGACCCGGTACTGCCGACCATCGCCTTCCGTGCCGACATGGATGGCCTCGAGATGCACGACATGAGCGACGTTGCGTTCAAATCGACCCACGAGGGAATGGCCCATAACTGCGGTCACGACTCCCATATGGCGATCGCCCTGACCGCAGCCAAATTCCTCTCAGAACAGCGCTCCCGCCTGCAGTACAACGTCCGCTTTATCTTCCAGATGGCGGAAGAGGATATGCGGGTGCCGGGCGCCGAGAAGATGGTTGAACTGGGCTGCATGAAGGGGGTGGACGAGGTCTATGCCCTCCATAACGACGGCGCCATGGAGACCGGCACCATCAAGTTCAACCACGGTGTCATGTCCTCCTGGGGCTCAGCCTGGACGCTGGATGTGCATGGCATCTCCGCCCACGGCTCGACCCCCCACAAGGGGCTGGATGCCATCCGTGAAGCAGTGCGGATCATCGAGGACATGGACTACATCGTCGCCAAGCGCACCAGTCCGTTCAGCCCGGCGGTATTCGGCTGCGGCATGATCAACGGCGGCACCATCCCCAACGCCATCGCCGACCATGTGCAGGCGCGCGGCACCATCCGTGCCATGGATGCCGAGACCGACCAGATCCTGAAGAACAGCTTCAAGGAGATCGTGGCCCAGAGCGAACTGCGCGGCTTCAAGACCAAGATGGTCTATGCCGGGTATCCGGCGGTGGAGAACCACGCCGATGCCTGCGCCCGTCTGCTGCAAGCGGCCGCCGACGTATTGCCTTCTGAAGGGATCAACGCTCAGGGTCAGCCGATGACCGGCAGCGAAGACTTCAGCTACATGGTCAACGCCTGCCGTGGCCGCAAGGGGGCCATGTTCTTCCTCGGCAGCGGCTGTCAGGCCAAGGGGATCTGCAACTACCTGCATGCAAATCCCTACTACCTCGATGACGACTGCCTGCTGGTCGGTGCCCAGATTTTTATCAACCTGGCGACCCGCAGCGCTTAATCCCGCATACCGATAAAACCAGAAGAGAGGCCAAGGCCTCTCTTTTTTTGTCTCTGTATTTTTGCTCTGTGTACGACAAACAACCTGCGGCTAGAGCCACGGCAACTCCGCCATATTGGCAGTCGGCGGCTGATTGATCAGATGAAGTTGCACCGTCTCCCGGCTGATATGGGGGGCGTAGAGGTGGATAAAGTCGTACATGTAGTCGCGCAGATGGGCATGTTTGCGCAGGCAGATGTGGGTGGCGCTCGAGGCGATCAGGTGGTCGATATTGAGGCTCACCAGATCCTCCCTGTCCCCCTCGTCGAAGGCCACACTGGCAATCACCCCGACCCCCATCCCGAGCCGGACGTAGTGCTTGATCACATCGGTATCGGTGGCGGTCAGCACGGTTTTCGGCGAGAGGCCGTGGCGGCTGAAGGCTTTGTCCATCTTGGAGCGGCCGGTAAAGCCGAACACATAGGTGATGAGGGGATAGCGGGCCAGATCGGCCATCGACAGCGGCTGACAGTCGATCAGCGGATGACCGTGGGGCACCACCACGCTGCGCCCCCAGCGATAACAGGGCACCGCAGCCAGCTCGTCGAACAGATACATGGACTCGGTGGCGATCGCCATATCCACATCGCCGCTTTGCACCATCTGGGCCAGCTGGGCAGGCGCCCCCTGATGGAGCTGGATCGCCACATCGGGATAACGACGGCTGAACTCGGTGATCACCGCTGGCAGCTTGTAGCGCGCCTGAGTGTGGGTGGTGGCGATACGCAGCACCCCGCTGGTGGCCAGTTGCTCCCCCAGCGACAGCTGGTTGATCTGCTCCACCTGCGCCACTACCCCCTTGGCCAACTCCATCACCTGCTCGCCTGCGCTGGTCAAGCCGACCAGATTTTTCCCCTTGCGGGTAAAGAGGGCGAGTCCCAGCTCATCTTCCAGCATTTTCATCTGCTTGCTGAGGGTGGGCTGGGAGGTGTAAAGCTTCTCCGCCGTCGCCGAGATGTTGAAGTTGTTCTTCACGATCTCGGTAAAGTTCTTGAGCCGGGCGATGTTCATCTGGGCAAGGGATCTCGCTGCTGCGGCCAGTGGGGCTGACCTGAAAAAGAGAGAGCGGGGCTGGCCCCGCAGCTGACTGCCGACCATAGCACAGCGTGGCGCACGATAATCTGCCTCAGGTCAGAAAGCCGCGCGCTAGTCGCTGGCGAGCTTGATCCCGAGCCCGACAAACAGAGTGCCGATGCCCCGGTTGAGCCAGCGGCCGAGACGCTGTGACAAGCGTACCCTGTGGCTGGCATAGACGGTGGTAAAGACCAGCAGGTGACACCAGATGATACCGCCCAGATTGAAGATGCAGCCGAGCAGGATAAAGGCGAGCGCCTTGTCGGGGGCATCCGGTGCGATGAACTGGGGCACAAAGGCGAGGAAAAAGAGCGCCACCTTGGGGTTGAGCACATTGGTCAGCACTCCCTGCCGGTAAATCTGGCCATAGGAGAGGGCTGGCAGGGTCGCCCCTCTCTCCATGGAACCCGTTGCTTGCTGGCGCAGCAGGGAGAACCCCAGATAGATGAGGTAGATGGCGCCAGCCAGCTTGATGAGGGCAAACAGCTCGGCCGACGCGCTGAGCAGGGCCGACAGACCGAGGGCCGCCGCCAGCACATGCACCATGACACCGGTGCCGATGCCCAACGTCGCAACCGAACCGGCACGCCACCCTTGCGAGCCGCTGCGCAGCATGACCAGCAGGGAGTCCGGCCCTGGCATGATATTGAGCAGCAACCCCGAGACCATAAACAGTGCAAGATCATGAATACCGAACATCACCCCTCCCCTCGTAAAGAAAAACCAAACAAAAAGGGCTCCGCAGAGCCCTCTTTTCTTTCACTCTGCGGCAGCTGACGTGTCATCAGCTGTCCCGCCAGCCATCAGGGCCGCAGCGCCTTGTCCGCCCGCGAGATGCCGCAGACGCCGGAGCGCACCACTTCGATGATCTCGTTGGTCTGGGCGGCAGTCTTGATAAAGGCATCCAGCTTCTCGCTGGTGCCCACCAGCTGTACCGTGTACTGCTCGGGGGTGACGTCGACGATCTGGCCACGGAAGATATCCGCCAACCGTTTCAGCTCATCACGGGCCCCACCGGCGGCACGCGCCTTGACCAGCGCGATCTCCCGCTCGATATGCTCCCCTTCGCTCAGGTCGCACACCTTGAGCACATCCACCAGCTTGTGCAGCTGCTTCTGGATCTGCTCCAGCACCCGCTCGTCACCCATGGTGACGATGGTCATACGTGACAGGGTGGGATCCTCGGTCGGCGCTACCGTCAGGGTCTCGATGTTGTAGCCGCGCTGGGAGAAGAGACCCACCACCCGGCTCAGGGCGCCGGATTCGTTCTCCAGCAGTACTGAAATGATGTGTCTCATCAGGTTCTCTCCGTCTTGCTCAGCCACATCTCGTCCATGGCGCCAAACTTGATCTGCATCGGATAGACGTGCTCATCCGGGTCGACCGAGATATCCATGAACACCAGCCGATCCTTCATGGCGAAGGCTTTCTCCATAGCGCTCTCCAGCTCGGCCGGATCGCTCACCGCGATACCGACGTGGCCGTAGGCTTCCGCCAGTTTGACGAAGTCCGGCAGGGACTCCATGTAGGAGTGGCTGTGACGGCCGCCGTAGAACATCTTCTGCCACTGCTTGACCATGCCCAGCGCACGGTTGTTGATGGAGATGATCTTGATGGGCACCCCGTACTGCATGCAGGTAGAGAGCTCCTGAATGTTCATCTGCACCGAGCCGTCGCCGGTGACGCAGCAGACCACCGCATCCGGGTTGGCAAACTGGGCCCCCATGGCGGCCGGAATGCCGAAGCCCATGGTGCCGAGGCCCCCCGAGTTTATCCACTGGCGCGGTTTGGCAAACGGGTAGTAGAGCGCGGCAAACATCTGGTGCTGGCCGACGTCGGAGGCAACGAACGCCTCACCCTGCGTCACCTTGTAGAGGGTCTCGATCACCTGCTGCGGCTTGATCTGGGTAGCCGACTTTTCGTAGGCAAGGCAGTGACGGGAGCGCCACTGGTTGATCTGGCCCCACCAGTCCGCCAGCGCCTCCTTGTCGTTATCGAAGCCACACTCGCGGATCACTTCAAGCATCTGCTCCAACACGGTTTCCACCGAGCCGACGATGGGCACATGGGCCTGCACTGTCTTGGAGATGGAGGTGGGGTCGATGTCGATATGGACCACAGTCGCATTGGGGCAGAACTTGGCCACGTTGTTGGTGACGCGGTCATCGAAGCGGGCACCCACGGCGAAGATGAGATCCGAGTTGTGCATGGTCTTGTTGGCTTCGAAGGTACCGTGCATCCCCAGCATGCCGATGGATTGCGGATGGGTGCCCGGGAAGGCGCCCAACCCCATCAGGGTAGTGGTCACCGGCAGGTTCAGCAGCTCCGCCAGCTTGAGCACCAGATGATCCGCGTTGGCGTTGATGGCGCCGCCACCCACGTACATGACCGGGCGCTGGGCATCCACCAGCAGCTTGGCGGCCCGCTTTATCTGGCCCTTGTGGCCCGACTTGGTCGGGTTGTAGGAGCGCAGGGAGACCGTCTCGGGGTATTCGTAGGGGAATTTCTCCTTCGGATTCTGCACATCTTTGGGCAGATCCACCACCACCGGCCCCGGGCGGCCGCTGGCGGCAATGTAATAGGCCTTCTTGATGGCGGCCGGAATGTCGCTGGCTTTCTTGCACAGGAAGCTGTGCTTCACCACCGGACGGGAGATACCGATCATGTCGGTCTCCTGAAACGCATCCTCACCGATCATGCTGGTCGGCACCTGGCCGGAGAGGATCACCAGCGGAATGGAATCCATATAGGCGGTGGCAATACCGGTAATGCAGTTGGTTGCCCCCGGGCCGGAAGTAACCAGCACTGTCCCCACCTTGCCGGTGGAACGGGCGTAACCGTCAGCCATGTGCACTGCGGCCTGCTCGTGCCGCACCAAGACATGCTCCATCTTGCCGTTTTCGAAGAGAGCGTCATAGATGTCGAGCACCGAGCCACCAGGGTAGCCAAAGACGTGCTCAACTCCCTGATCCTCCAGCGCTCTAACCACCATCTGGGCGCCTGATAACATCTCCATGATAAAGCCCTCCAGGCTTTGCTCCGTTTAGCGAATCCCGCCGACGATGCCGTGCTTCCCGGCACGGCCCGATCCGTTTCTTGTTGTTATCTGAAGGCAGATCGGCCCAATTCAGCCCCGTCGGCAGCAGAAAAAAAGGATTTTTCCATCATTGACCCGAAAATCGGGTGAAAAACCAACTTAACCCGCCAATGAACGCTTGTCCACGGCTTTGTCGGCGGGTGCCAGTCAGACATTTCAGACAGTGCCCGACCATAAAAGCGGCGGTGACAGAAACAGGAAGATGTCACGCTAATAGACAGAGAATTGTGCTGGCAGGTGAAAAAACGGCAATAAAAAAGCCCGCCGACAGGGGCGGGCTTTGTGGCAGCAGTGCGACCTAGTGGTCATCTTCCGGCTCGGCCAACCAGATCTGCTGATCCGGATCGGTCTCTTCACTGACCGAGATGCTGACACCCATATCGAGCAGTTCGTGCAGGGTGAGATTGTCAGCCAGGTTCATGACTTCGCCGTTTTCATTGGTAAAGCGCATTTGCTCCATCCTCTCCTTGGTGGGATCGCCTTTCAGTCTAGTCAACCGCGCTCACTTGCGATAACCAGCAGCCAGACAAACCTTCACCACCCTCCAGCTCGCTCAGGCGATCGCTCACCTCTTCGGGAAACAGCGTCCTCCCCCAGAGCCGACGTGACAGAGAGGAGACGCTCTCCTCGGCCCCTGCAGCCAGCCAGCAGGCCAGCTCTCGCGCCACATCGGGGTAGCAGACCATCCCCGGCGAGGCGCTGTCGAGCCAGCTGCGCACCAGATTGGCATCGAGGCAATCCATCAGGGTCGCCAGCCCCATCATCTCCAGAGTCTTGCCATTGGTCAGCTGCTCGAACTGGCCGCCAAGGGGCTTGACCAGCAACTTCTTGCCGAGACTGAGCGCCTCGGAGGCGAGCTCGAAGCCGGCGTTGGAGATGACGCCGCGACATCCTGCCAGCACCGTAAGAAAAGCGGGGCGCGAGGGGGGCTCGAAGCGCAGGTTGCGCCACTGGCTCGGGCTGCGAATGGCTGGGTGAAAGCAGACGAAGCGCTGCTGGCCAAAGCGCGACAACAGGGCGGCGATCGCCTCGGTCTGCTCGAACGGCAGATAAACCAGGATCTCGCCGTTATCCGGCATCACCCGAACAGGATCGATCACCGGTGGCAAAATCGGCTGGCCGAAGTGAAACCAGTGCAGCCCGAGCGGCTGATTGACCGGCGCAAAGTGGCGCATCAGCTGGCGACTCAAGCCATCCTCACCCCAGCGGGGGATCGGCCAGTTGAAGCTGGCCTGATGGCTGACGGTAAGGCTCGGGATGCCGCAGCGGCGGGCGGCATGGGCGGTCAGCGGCTCAAAATCGCTCACCACCAAATCATATCCGTGGCAGTCGAGCCTTTGCAGATCCCGCCAGAAGGTGAGCGGCGACGCCGCCTGCAGGGTACGCCACGGCGAGACCCGCCCCTCATGACTGACAAAGGTGAGCCCGGCAAAAGTGCGGTACTCCCCGAACTCCTCCATATCGAAGTAGCGGTCGGCGGGTCGCCCGCTGAAAAGATAATCCACCTCGACCCCGGCTGCTCGCAGCGCCCTGGCCAAGGTGCGGCTGCGGCTGATATGGCCGTTGCCGGTGCCTTGCACGCCAAAGAGTATCTTCATCCCTGACTCCAGCAGAGGGCCATCAGAGCGCGGCCGCCACCCAGCAGGGCGCCGGCCACCAGATCGCTCAGGTAGTGAACTCCGAGCAACAACCGGGATGCCCCCACCAGCGCCGCCCAGCCAAACAGCAGCGGCGCCCAGAGCGGAAAACCGGTCGCCAGTATGGTGGCCATCAAGAAGGCAGCGGCGGTATGGCCGGAGGGAAGGCTGTAACGATCGGAAGGGGTGATAAAAACCGGCAAACCGACTGGCCGTTGCCGTTTCAGGCTGTTTTTCAGCAGCAGATAGAGCGGCAACTCGATGACAAAGGCGAGCAGCGCCAGCTTCACCAGCTCGCGTTCACTCTCCCCCTGCCACCAGAGCAGGGCGGCCAGCACAGCGTAAAGCGGGCCGTCACCGGTACGGGAGACAAGGCGACTCACCCTGGCTTGCTGCCGGTTATAGGTGTGCAGCAGACAGACCCGGCATACCTGCAGGTCCCATTGCTGGATCTTGTTCATAACCCCTCCTTCCCCGAGATCTCGTTGCAGAGTAGGGAGGCGGGATGACAGGGTGTTGAACGGGGGGTAACAGATTTATGAAAAAAGGGCCAAACGGCCCTTTTTAATCGATGGGTTGTGCGGTTATCAGTGATTGCCGCGCAAACCGGTCTCCATCAGGCGGCAGTTGTGATCCGCCAGACGAGCCATGAACTGTTCGTCCACTTTCAGGCCAAATACCTGTTCGTAAAGATCTTTCATCACGAACGGCTGCCACATCATGCTGAGGAAGGAGATCTTCAGCATCTCGGGATCCAGATTGTCACCCAGTTCGCCGTTGGTTTTCATGGTTTCCAGCAGGGCGTCGAACTGCGGCAGTTGACGCTCCAGCAGGCGGCTCAGCACAAAATCCCGCCCCGGGCTCTTCTCGGTCGACAATGCGCTGGAGATAGCGGAGGTCAGTTCGCTGTTGGGCGCCATCACCTGATAGTAGGTGTTGAGCAGCTCGTTGAGGCTGTGGTTGCTGTGTTCATCTTGCCAGGCATGGTCAAGCGGCTCGGCCACATCACCCAGTACCGCCTTGTAAAGACCCTCTTTACTGCCGAAGTAGTAGTGGATCATCGCCAAGTTGGAGCCAGCCAGCTCCGCGATTTCGCGTGTAGTTACCTTGCTATAGGGAGTATTGAGAAAACGCTCACGGGCGGCAGCAAGCAACTTGTCACGAATGTCAGAACGTCCGACCGGACGACCTGGTCTACGTTTTTCCATTTAACACCTCAGAAAATTCAGCCAATGCTGATAAGTCGATCTGGTTGTGCAGAGATAGAGAGCACAGCAGGAATGACCAGATAATCCGTCATGGGCCGAATATGGGACAAGGAAATTTGCAATCCTTTACAATCCGATTAAATATCCCAGCAGATTTCCCCTGACTGCGCGTGTTGACACAGCATAAAAATCTCGATATTGGTAAAGGCGTTATCGACTGCAAGGACAACAACGTCATGCGTATTGCCACCCCGCTACTACTAATCTCCCTAATCGCGTTAACTCGCGCGGGATCCTTGTAGCCGGGCTAAGGCATAGCCGGAATTTACAAAAACCCGTGCACCCTGCACGGGTTTTTTTATGCCGCCGCAGGATGCACGTCACCGAACTTAGGAAGAGGGAAGTCACATGTCAGATCGGGTCATCATATTCGATACTACCTTGCGTGATGGTGAGCAGGCCCTGGCGGCCAGTTTGACAGTCAAGGAGAAGCTGCAGATTGCCCAGGCGCTGGAGCGGCTCGGTGTCGACGTCATGGAGGTAGGCTTCCCGGTCTCCTCTCCCGGCGATTTTCACTCGGTGCAGACCATCGCCCGCCACATCAAAAACAGCCGGGTCTGCGCCCTCGCCCGCGCCCTGCCCAAGGATATCGATGCCGCCGGTGAGGCCTTGCGAGTTGCCGACGCCTTTCGCATCCACACCTTCATCTCCACCTCCTCCATCCATGTGGAGAGCAAGCTGAAAAAGAGCTTCGAGGATGTGCTGGAGATGGGCACCAGCGCCATCAAGCATGCGCTGCGCTACACCGACGATGTGGAGTTCTCCTGCGAGGATGCAGGCCGCACCCCCATCGATAACCTCTGCCGCATGGTGGAAGCCGCCATCAAGGCGGGCGCCCGCACCATCAATATCCCGGATACCGTCGGCTACACGGTGCCGACCGAATTCTCCGGCATCATCCATACCCTGTTCAACCGGGTGCCAAACATCGACAAGGCCATCATCTCGGTGCACTGCCACGACGATCTGGGGCTCTCGGTAGCCAACTCCATCGGCGCAGTGCAGATGGGAGCTCGCCAGATCGAGTGCACCATCAACGGTATCGGCGAGCGGGCCGGCAACTGCTCGCTGGAAGAGGTGGCGATGATCCTCAAAACCCGCGCCGACCTGCTCGGGGTGCACACCAATATCCGCCACAGCGAAATTCATCGCACCAGCACCCTCGTCAGCCAGCTCTGCAACATGCCGGTGCAGCCCAACAAGGCGATCGTCGGTGCCAACGCCTTCTCCCACAGCTCCGGCATCCATCAGGATGGCGTGCTCAAGGCGAAAAACACCTATGAAATCATCACCCCCGAGAGCATTGGCCTGACCCAGAACAACCTCAACATGACCTCCCGCTCCGGCCGCCACGTCATCAAGCACCGGATGGAATCCATGGGCTACGCCGAGAGCAGCTACGACCTCGACCATCTCTACGCCAAGTTCCTCACCCTGGCCGACAAGAAAGGTCAGGTGTTCGACTACGACCTGGAGGCGCTCGCCTTCTTCAGCCAGATCCACGAGGAGCCGGAGCACTTCAAGCTGGAGTACCTCGGGGTACAGAGCGGCAGCTCGGTAATGGCGACCGCCTCGGTCAAGCTCAAGGTGGGCGGTGAGGTGGTGAGTGAAGCCGCCACCGGCAACGGTCCGGTGGATGCGGTCTACCAGTGCATCAACCGCATCACCGGCTACGAGATCCGCATCGACAAATATGCCCTCAAGAGCAAGGGCGAAGGGGAGGATGCTCTCGGTCAGGTCGATATCGTCGCCGAGTACAAAGGGCGCAAATTCCACGGCATGGGGCTCGCCACCGACATCATCGAATCTTCAGCCCATGCCCTGCTGCATGTGATCAACAGCATCTGGCGCGCCGATCAGGTCGCCGAACAGATGGAACGCAATAACACAATCAAGACGGAGACAGTATGAGCAGTTATCGGATCGCAGTATTGCCGGGTGACGGCATTGGCCCGGAAGTGATGGCCGAGGCCCTCAAGGTACTGGCAAAAGTACAGGCAAAATTCGGCTTCTCCCTCGACTATCAGCACTTTGATGTGGGCGGTATTGCCATCGACAACCATGGCACCCCGCTGCCGCAGAGCACCATCGCGGGTTGCGAAGCATCCGATGCCGTGCTGTTCGGCTCGGTCGGTGGCCCGAAATGGGAGCATCTGCCGCCTAATGATCAGCCGGAGCGTGGTGCCCTGCTGCCCCTGCGCGCTCACTTCAAACTGTTCTGCAACCTGCGTCCGGCCCGCATCTACACCGGTCTGGAGCAGTTCTCACCCCTGCGCGCCGATATCTCCGATCGCGGTTTTGACATCGCCTGTGTGCGCGAGCTGACCGGCGGCATCTACTTCGGCCAGCCCAAGGGGCGCGAGGGTGAAGGGGCGAACGAGAAGGCGTTCGATACCGAGGTGTACCACCGTTTCGAAATCGAGCGCATCGCCAAGATAGCGTTCGAATCGGCTCGCGTGCGCCGTGGCAAGGTCACCTCCATCGACAAGGCCAACGTGCTCGCCTCCTCCATTCTGTGGCGCGAGGTGGTGACGCAAGTGGCCAAGGATTATCCCGATGTCGAACTGAATCATATGTATATCGACAACGCCACCATGCAGCTCATCAAGGATCCCTCCCAGTTCGACGTGCTGCTCTGCTCCAACCTGTTCGGTGACATCCTCTCCGACGAGTGCGCCATGATCACCGGCTCCATGGGGCTGCTCCCCTCCGCCAGCCTCAACGAATCGGGTTTCGGCCTGTTCGAACCGGCCGGTGGCTCGGCCCCGGATATCGCCGGCAAAGGGATCGCCAACCCCATCGCCCAGATCCTCTCCGCCGCCCTGATGCTGCGTTACAGCCTGGGTCAGGAAGCTGCCGCCCAGGCCATCGAGCAGGCCGTGGCCCAGACCCTGGCCGAGGGTTACTTCACCGCCGATCTGCATCAGGCCAGCGCCCGCCATCCGGTGCAGAGCACAGCCACCATGGGCGACCAGATCGCCGCCCGGATCTGAGCTGAAAAACAGATAACAAGGAAGAGAGAAGCAATGGCAAAGACCCTCTATCAGAAAGTATTCGACGCCCATGTGGTACGGGAAGTAGAAGGCGAAACGCCCCTCATCTACATCGACCGCCATCTGGTACATGAAGTGACCAGCCCGCAGGCATTCGATGGCCTGCGCGCCATGAACCGCCAGCTGCGCCGCCCGGATCTGACCTGGGCCACCATGGATCACAACGTCTCCACCACCACCAAGGACATCGCCGCCTCCGGCGAGATGGCCCGCATCCAGATGGAGACGCTGGCCGCCAACTGCAAGGAGTTCGGGGTTCGCCTCTACGATCTCAATCACAAATATCAGGGGATCGTCCATGTGATGGGTCCCGAGCTCGGTATCACCCTGCCCGGCACCACCATCGTCTGCGGCGACTCCCACACCGCCACCCACGGCGCCTTCGGTTCGCTGGCGTTCGGTATCGGCACCTCCGAGGTGGAGCATGTGATGGCCACCCAGACCCTGAAACAGGGTCGCGCAAAGACCATGCGGATTTCGGTCAATGGCAAGCTGGCCGAGGGGATCAGCGCCAAGGATGTAGTGCTGGCCATCATAGGCAAGGTCGGCCACGCCGGTGGTACTGGCTACGTGGTGGAGTTCGCTGGCGAAGCCATCGAAGGGCTTACCATGGAAGGGCGGATGACGGTGTGCAACATGGCCATCGAGCTCGGTGCCAAGGCGGGAATGATCGCCCCCGACCAGACCACCATCGACTACATCCGTGGCAAGGAGTTTGCCCCCAAGGGCGAGGTGCTGGAGCAGGCCATCGCCTACTGGCAGAGCCTCAAGAGCGATGAAGGTGCCTGTTTCGATGCAGAGGTAGTGCTGGACGCCGCCGACATCGCCCCTCAGGTCACCTGGGGCACCAACCCGGGTCAGGTGATTGCCGTCAATGACCCCATTCCGGCGCCGGAATCCTTCAGCGATCTGATGGAGCAGCAGTCCGCCCGCAAGGCGCTCGCCTACATGGACTTGCAGCCGGGCCAGAAGCTCTCCGACGTTGCCATCGACAAGGTGTTTATCGGCTCGTGCACCAACAGCCGCATCGAGGATCTGCGCGCCGCAGCCGCTATCGCCCGCGGTCGCAAGGTCGCGGCCGGGGTGCAGGCGCTGGTGGTGCCGGGCTCCGAACAGGTGAAGGCACAGGCCGAAGCTGAGGGCTTGGACAAGATCTTCATCGAGGCCGGCTTTGAGTGGCGCCTGCCCGGCTGCTCCATGTGTCTGGCCATGAACAACGACCGGCTGCAACCTGGGGAGCGCTGCGCCTCCACCAGCAACCGCAACTTCGAAGGGCGTCAGGGCCGCGCCGGCCGCACTCATCTGGTGAGCCCGGCCATGGCCGCTGCCGCCGCCGTCACCGGCCGCTTCGCCGACATTCGCGCACTGTAAGAGGAAAGAGCGATGACAGGATTCAAACAGCATAAAGGGATCGTCGTCCCCCTCGACAGCGCCAACGTCGACACCGACGCCATCATTCCCAAGCAGTTTTTGCAGAAGGTCAACCGCATCGGTTTTGGCAAGCACCTGTTCCACGACTGGCGCTTTCTGGACGATGCTGGCCAGCAGCCCAACCCCGAGTTCGTACTCAACCAGCCGCAGTTTGCTGGCGCCAGCATCCTGCTGGCCCGCGAAAACTTCGGCTGCGGCTCGAGCCGCGAGCACGCACCCTGGGCGCTGGCCGACTACGGCTTCAAGACCATCATTGCCCCGAGCTTTGCCGACATTTTCTACGGCAACGCCATCAACAATGGCATGGTACCGGTGCGCCTGAAGGAGGAGGAGGTCGATGCCCTGTTCCAGCTGGTGACCGCCAAACCGGGCATCCAGATTGAAGTGGATCTGGAGGCCAATCAGGTGCGCGCCGGTGAGCTCAGCTTCGGTTTCGAGATCGACGAGTTCCGCCGTTACTGCCTGCTCAACGGGCTGGATGCCATCGGCCTGACCCTGCAGCACGAGGCTGCCATCAGCGCTTTTGAAGCGAAGCAGCCGAGCTGGATTTAAGGCGCCAGTTGCAAAAAAACGAGTAGAATCAACAGGGAGCTTCGGCTCCCTCTTTTATTTCCGACAATGCACTTCACCCAGCAGGCCAGGGATGCGGCCTCCAGACAGGATAAGGACGATGAAGAGAACGACGGCGATATTTTTACTCTGCACTTTGCTGGCGCTGCCGGTTGCAGCTGCCCAGACCTACTTCACCAACAGCCTCGGCCAGATCAATGTCGGCTGGCAAGATAGCGCTGGCAAACCCCGCCAGCTCACCTATCGGCTGGAGCAGGGCAAACTGCCGCCCCTTATCGCCTATCGTCCGGCACGAATGGAAGAGGAGGTACTGCAAACCCTGCTGCGCGGGGTACGCGAGAACTACCCCGAGGTGCAGTTTACCCTCTCTCGCCCCTCCCTCGAGCTGCATCTGAAAAGTCACAATCAGGATAAGGCCAAAGAGGCCATGGCCTGGCTGGAAACGCAACGGGGCAAAGAGGAGCAGGCGTGGCTGACCAAACACTACTTCCAGTACTTTACTCCACCGGATGGCCAGCTGGCGGTGAAGCAGGACCATGTTCGCATTGCGTTGGAGAGCCGCAGCACGGTGGCGCCGCTGGCTGAGCAGTTGAAACAACAGGGGAGCAGCGAGCCAGAAGCGCGTCAGAAAACCGTGGCCGAGATGCTCGCCTTTATCCAGAGCATCCCCTACCAGCAGCTGGACAGTCTGAACGGACGGCAGGGCAAGGGGTTTCTCACTCCCCGTCAGGTACTGGAACAGAACCGAGGCGATTGCGACAGCAAGGTGACCCTGATGGCCGCCATGTTGGCCCAGCTTTTTCCCGAATTGAAACAGGCCATGGTCTTTATCCCGGGCCACGCGATGCTGGCGGTCGACCTGCCCGCCAAACCGGGTGATGCCACCATCAGCTGGCTGGGACAATCCTATCTGCTGCTCGAACCTACCGGCCCTGCCGCATTACCGGCTGGCCAAATAGCATCGACCAGCAAAACGCTGGTCGATGGCAAGCAGTTGAGTGTGCAACCGGTTCAGCCCAAAGGCTGAAACTCTACCGCCAGCAGCAATCCTGTCTCCTCCTCCAGCACCCGAATGATCCGGGCATGGGCTTCGAAAGGGGGAAGCAGGTTGTTGTTGGTTGCGAGGCTGATCCGGATCGGCTGGGTTGTATCAAGCTGGTGTTCCGCCACCGAGATCCCCATGCCGTTGGCACTGAGATCCCGACAGATGCCCTCCAGTACCTGATGCTGCTGATAGACGGTAACCGGAGCATTGATGACCATACGTGCAAAGGCACGTCTTTCCTTGGTACTGGTAAGCACGCGAAGATCCTCTGTTGAGTGGGAATCATCTCATGAGCAGCGCACAATTGTGCTGGTCTACCCAAAAGAACGTTAATACAATGCGGTGCGTTTCTCAAACGGGGTGCGGTTTACCGCTGAGATTATACCCGTGAACCTGATCCAGATAATGCTGGCGGAGGAATTTGAGGCACGGCGCTCATTTTTTGCGCCCTCATCCGCTGGCACCTCATAATGGAGTGCCCTTGATGAAAACCCTGCTGCTGGTCGCCACCAGCCTGCTCTCGGCTCAGGCCTTTGCCGCTGATACCCTCACCGTCTACACCTACAGCTCCTTCACTGCCGACTGGGGACCCGGTCCCAAGATCAAGCAGGCCTTCGAGAAGGAGTGCGGCTGTACCCTCAATCTGGTTCCCCTCGAAGATGGCGTCGCCATCCTCAACCGGTTGCGGCTGGAGGGCAACCACAGCAAGGCCGACCTGGTGCTGGGGCTGGATGATGCACTCATCAGTGAAGCCAAGCAGAGCGGCCTGTTCGCCCCCCATCCCGCCAAGCTGGATGGCATCAAGGTGCCGGGTGGCTGGCAGGATGACACCTTTGTCCCCTACGACTACGGCTACTTCGCCTTCGTCTACGACAAGAGCAAGCTCAAGACCCCGCCCAAGAGCCTGAAAGAGCTGGTGGAACGCCCCGATCTCAAGGTGATCTATCAGGATCCCCGTACCTCTACCCCGGGACAGGGGCTGATGCTGTGGATGAAGTCTGTCTACGGTGACAAGGCTCCTGAAGCCTGGGCCACGCTTGCCAAGAAGACAGTCACCGTCACCAAGGGGTGGTCAGAGGCCTATGGCATGTTCCTCGATGGCGAAGCGGACATGGTGCTCTCCTACACTACCTCCCCCGCTTACCACCTTATTGCCGAGAACAAGCCCCAGTATCAGGCTGCCGCCTTTGAGGAGGGTCACTACCGTCAGGTGGAAGTGGCCGCCAAGCTGAAGAGCGCCAAACAGGAGAAGCTGGCTGACCAGTTCCTGCAGTTTATGGTGAGCCCCGCCTTCCAGAACGAGATCCCGACCGGCAACTGGATGTATCCGGTTATCGACACGCCGCTGCCCAAGGGCTTCGAGCAGATGATCACCGTAGCCAAGCCGCTCGCCTTCAGCAGCGATGAGGTGGCCGCCAATCGCAAAGGGTGGATCCGCGAATGGCTGCAAGCCGTCGCCCAGTGAGCCAGCTCGCGCTGAAGCAACAGGATCGCCCCCTCTGGTGGCTGCCGGGCAGTGCCGCCACCCTGCTGATCCTGCTGTTGTCCCTCGGGCCGCTGGCGGCCCTGCTGTGGCAGGCCGGTTCGCTGGCGCCGCGCACTTTGCTGGCAGACCCCTATCTGCGCCATGTGCTGGGCTTCAGCCTCTGGCAGGCGCTGCTCTCCACCCTGCTGAGCCTGGGGCTCGCCATTCCGGTGGCCCGGGCGCTGGCTCGGCGCCGCTTCATAGGCCGAACCCTGCTGATCAAGCTGTTCGGTCTCTCGCTGGTACTGCCGGTCATCATCGCCATCTTCGGCATCGTGGCGGTTCATGGCAAACAGGGGTGGCTGCCGCAACTGCTGCGCAGCTTGGGACTGGATCCCGGCAACTATCTCTACGGCCTGTTCGGCATTCTGCTGGCCCATGTCTTCTTCAACATGCCACTGGCGGCGCGTCTCATCCTGCAGAGCATCGAGAGCATTCCCGAATCGAGCTGGCGCCTCGCCAGCCAGCTCGGCATGCGCTCATCCCATATCTTCCGGCTGCTGGAGTGGCCGCTCATTCGCTGCATATTGCCGGGGCTTGCCAGCCTCATCTTTATGCTCTGCTTCACCAGCTTCACTACCGTGCTGGCGCTGGGCGGCGGCCCCAAATCGACCACCCTGGAGGTGGCCGTCTATCAGGCGCTGCGCTTTGACTTCGATCTCGCCACCGCTGGCGGATTGGCGCTGGTGCAGCTCACCCTGACCGTCACCCTGCTGCTCCTGCAGCACAAGCTGCAGACTACGCCAGCCAGTCGGGTGACTCCCCGTCGTCCCTGTCTGCGGCCGGATCGCCGTCAGCCGGGCACGGCCGTGGTGGATCTCTTCTCGCTCTGTATCGGCCTCGCCATCTTTCTGCCGCCGCTGCTGGCCATCGTCGTCGCCGGCCTCCACCCTGGCCTGCTGACAGCGCTCACCTCCGCCAAGCTGTGGCAGGCGAGCGGTCAGTCGCTGTTGATTGCATTGGCAGCCGGAACCTTGGCCACCCTGCTCGGTGGCGCACTGCTGCTCACCAGCCGTCATCTGCGGGTACGGGCTCGCAAGCGACGGGCTGCCGCCCTGTGGGAGGCCAGCGGTTCGGTGATCCTGATGATCCCGGCGGTGGTGCTCTCTACCGGTCTCTTCATCCTGTTTATGCCCTTTGCCGACGTGTTCGCCCTCGGCCCCTGGCTGGTGGTGCTGGTCAACGCCCTGATGGCGCTACCCTATGTGCTGCGCACCCTCTCCGCCCCCATGCAGCTGGTGGTGCGCCAGTACGACCGGCTGGCTGACAGCCTGGGGGTACGTGGCCTGCATCGCCTGCGGCTGGTAGAGTGGCCGCTGCTGCGCCGTCCGCTGGCACTGGCGATGGCACTGTCGATGATCCTCTCGCTGGGGGATCTTGGCGCCATCGCCATGTTTGGCAGCCAGGAGCTCACCACCCTGCCCTGGCTGCTCTACCAGCTGCTCGGCAGTTACCGGCTGACCGAGGCGGCCGCCACCGCCCTGCTGCTGCTGACACTCTGTTTCTCCCTGTTCTGGCTGGTTGAACGGGGACTTGGAGGAAAACATGCTGAACATTGATACGCTGGTGACCAGCTACCCCGACTGGCGCGTCAGCTTCAGCGCGAAGCTGCCCAAAGGGGAGATCACCGCGCTCATTGGCCCAAGCGGTGCAGGCAAGTCGACCCTGCTCGGGATGATCGCCGGTTTCGTACCGGTGGAGTCAGGCAGCCTCAGCTTCGATGACGAAGATCTGTTGCCGCTGGACCCGGCTGAGCGGCCAGTCACCACCCTGTTTCAGGATCACAACCTGTTCCTGCACCTGTCGGTGTTCAACAACATCGCTATCGGCCTTCACCCGGGTCTGCGCCTGAGTGCCGCCCAGCGGACACAAGTGATCGATGCCGCCGCGCGGGTTGGTCTCGGCGAGATGCTAAGCCGCCTGCCTGAACAGCTCTCCGGCGGCCAGCAGCAGCGGGTCGGGCTGGCCCGTGCGCTGGTGCGGGGCAAACCGCTGCTGCTGCTGGATGAACCCTTCTCGGCCCTCGATCCGGCCCTGCGTCGGGAGATGCTGGCGGAAGTGGCCCGCCTCGCCTGCGAGCAGGGCATTACCGTACTGATGGTCTCCCACAATCCGGAAGATGCCCAGCTGATTGCCGATCAGGTGCTCTTTATAGACGAGGGCCGCATCGCCCTGCAGGGGAAGCCGGATATTTTGCAAAACAACAACCACCCGGGGCTGCTGCGCTATCTGGGTCAATAGCCCTTGGCACAAGACTGCACCGGGATCAAAAAGGGGAGGCCGATTGGCCTCCCCTTTTAATGCAAACATATCGGGTGAAATCAGAGGTTCTCCTCGGCGAACGAAGCCAGTCGGCTGCGTACCACCCCGTTGAGGAAGATGTTGGCACTGCCGTCAAAATCCTTGAAACGCTCGACTATGTAGGTCAGACCCGAGGTCACCGGGCTCAGGTAGTTGGAGTCGATTTGGGCCAGGTTGCCAGAGCAGACGATCTTGGTGCCCTCCCCGCAACGGGTAATGATGGTCTTGATCTGGGATGCGGTCAGGTTCTGGCACTCATCCAGCAGCACGAAGGTGTTCTGGATGCTACGCCCGCGCATAAAGTTGACCGATTTGAACTGGATGTTGGCCTTCTCCATGATGTAGCTGAGCGAGCCGCTCATGTTCTCGTCCTGCTTGTGCAGCACCTCCAGGGTGTCGGTTACCGCCGCCAGCCAAGGCATCATCTTTTCCTCCTCGGTACCGGGCAGGAAGCCGATGCTCTCGGCAATTTCCGGGGTATTTCGAGTGACGATCACCTTCTCGTAGATCCCCTTCTCGATCACCAGCTCCAGCGCGGCAGCCATCGCCAGCAAGGTTTTGCCGCAACCGGCCGGGCCGGTCAGGATCACCAGATCGATGTGCGGATCCAGCAGTGCATCCAGCGCCATCCCCTGATAGACGTTCTTGGGATGTACACCCCACGCCTTGCGGGACATCAGTCGCTCGCGGCCCAGATCCTTGATGCGGATCTTCTGGCCATCGTGGCTGAGCACCCGGGCTGCGAAGAAATTCTCCTCATCCACCAGATACTGGTTTACGTGAACCCCCTCCAGCAGATTGGCATCGATCACATGGATGGTATCGCGGCCGTGGGTCTCGCTCTCACACTCGCCAACCCGCTCCCAGAAGCTGCCGGGCACCACCTGAAAGCCCTTGGCCAGAAGGCGGATATCGTCGATCAGCTGGTCGCTGCGATAATCCTCAACATGGGCAAGACCGGCACCTTTGGCCTTGAGGCGCATGTTGATGTCTTTGGTGACCAGCACCACCTGACGCTTCAACTCATGCTTTTGCAGATAGAGGGCCGCGTTGATGATGCGGTTGTCGGCCTCCTTGTCGGTGAACACCTCGGCATCCTGCGGCAGATGGTGATCGCTGAAGATGCAGATATGGCCGCTCGCCTCGCCGGCCAGCGGTACTCCTTGCGCAATCTGCTCCGGAGTCGCATCGCGGAACACATCTTCCAGCGCACGGATGGCTACCCGCGCATCGCGGCTGACATCCTTGTGGCGATCCTTGATGTTATCGAGCTCTTCCAGCACCGTCATGGGGATGAGCACGTCGTGCTCTTTGAAGGAGTAGATAGCGAGGGGTTCGTGAAGCAGAACGTTGGTATCCAGGATAAACAGCTTTCGGTCCGTATTGTCCATAAGCATCCTCCTTGGCACTGAAGGGCCACGTGTGTGAATCTCGGATGTCATTGAAACCACACGGCCGTGACAGTTTTATTACCTTCAACGCTACGCCCGATTTTACCATCACGCAACAAATGACTTGCAGCACCAGAATCGTTCGAACAGAAAAGCAGCAATAAAAAACCGGCCATCGGGCCGGTCTTTTTATTTATCTAGCGGATTAACCACATTTGGAGTCGCCACAATTGAGGCAAGTCATGCAGCCATCCTTCAGCACCAGCGCCTTGGTATGGCACTTGTAGCAGAGCGCCGCATTGGCCGGGAAACCGCTGCCAGCCTGTTGCTCTTCGGCCTCCTGAGCGGCTTTCAACTCGGCCTGTTTCTCGGCCAGAAACGCCTGCTGATGCTCGTCCAGCCCCGGCGCCTTGAGCATGCCGATCTCGGTGAGATGGCTCTCGATCACGTTGCCAATTTCGGCGATCAGCGATGGAACGTACTTGCCCTTGTTCCAGTAGCCGCCCTTGGGATCAAACACCGAGCGCAGCTCCTCCACCAGGAAGGTGACATCCCCACCCTTGCGGAATACGGCGGAGATAATGCGGGTCAGCGCAACGATCCACTGGTAGTGTTCCAGGCTCTTTGAGTTAATGAAAATCTCGAACGGGCGGCGGGTTTCGTGAACAGTACCCTCGTTGAGAATGATGTCGTTGATGGTGATGAAGAGCGAGTGCTCGGAGACATGCTCCGGCGTCTTCAGCTTGTAGGTGGTTCCCATCAGTCGCTCCGGACGCAGCACGGTTTCATGCATGTGCACCACGTCATCCTGCGGGGCCAGCTCTTCTTGCGGCTCATCCTTGGTACGCACCTTGTAGGCGACGATTTTCTTGTCGATCTTTTTGACCATAATGTCGTTCTCAGAATTTACCGTAATAGCCTTCTTTCAAGGCGTCGTAGAGGTTGGCAGCAGTGTGCAGCTCACCATCGTATTCAATCTCTTCGTTCCCCTTGACGGAGATGACGGTGCCATCCTCCAGGGTGAAATCGTACAGGGTGTTCTCCAGATCCTTCTCCTTCACCAGCACGCCCTGGAAGGCCTCCGGATTGAAGCGGAAGGTGGTGCAGCCCTTGAGGCCGGAGTCCGAGGCATACATGTAGATGTCCTTGAACTGCTCGAACGGGAAATCAGTCGGCACGTTGGCAGTCTTGGAGATGGAGGAGTCGATCCAGCGCTGGGCCGCCGCCTGAATGTCCACATGTTGCGCCGGGGTGATGTCATCAGCAGTAATGAAGTAGTCCGGCAGACGGCTCGCCTCATCATCGGCATACGGCATGGCGGACGGATTCACCAGCTCGCGATAGGCCAGCAGCTCGAAGGAGTAGACATCCACGCTCTCCTTGCTCTTCTTGCCCGGCTTGATGACGTTGCGGCTGTAGTGGTGAGCAAAGCTCGGCTCGATGCCGTTGCTGGCGTTGTTGGCCAGTGACAGCGAGATGGTGCCGGTGGGCGCAATACTGCTGTGGTGAGTGAAGCGCCCACCCACTTCGGCCAGCTCGGCGACCAGCGCAGGATCCACTTCGGCAACCTGCTGCATATAGCGGCTGTAGCGCGCATGCAGCACCTTGCCCTTCACCTTGTCACCCACCTTGATACCATCAGCAGCCATTTCGGGACGCAGGCGCAGCATCTTGCCAGTCACTTCAAACTCCTGCTCCATGATGGGGGCAGAGCCTTTCTCCCTGGCCAGACGCAGGGACTCCTGCCAGCCGGTCATCGCCAGCTCCTGGGATACCTGCTCGGTAAAGGCGACGGACGCGGCAGAACCGTACTTGATCTGCAGCATGGTCAGAGTCGAGCCAAGCCCGAGGAAGCCCATGCCATGCCGGCGCTTGGCTGTGATCTCCTCGCGCTGCTTGGCCAGCGGCAGCTGATTGATCTCCACCACGTTGTCGAGCATGCGGGTAAAGATGGCCACTACCTTGCGAAATGCGGTCCAGTCGAAGGCCGCCTTGTCGGTGAAGGGATCGCGAACGAAGCGGGTCAGGTTGACCGAACCCAACAGGCAGGCGCCATAAGGCGGCAAAGGCTGCTCACCACAGGGGTTGGTCGCACGGATCTCCTCACAGAACCAGTTGTTGTTCATCTGGTTGACCTTGTCGATCAGGATGAAACCGGGCTCTGCATAGTCGTAGGTGGAGGTCATGATGACATTCCAGAGCTTACGGGCCGGCAGGGTCTTGTAGACCTTGCAGGCGACCTGCCCCAGCTCGTTAAAGACAACCCCCTCCTTGTTGGGCCAGTCTGCCCAGAGCACCTGAGCAGGATCGTCTAGCGCAATACCGTCCTGCTCCACCTCTTTGGCGGTGTAGGGGAAGATCAGCGACCAGGGCGCATCCTCTTTCACTGCCTTGACGAAATCCTCGGTGATCAGCAGGGAGAGATTGAACTGGCGCAGACGGCCATCTTCACGCTTGGCCTGAATAAACTCGATCACATCAGGATGACGGATATCCATGGTGCCCATCTGGGCGCCACGACGGCCACCGGCTGACGAGACGGTGAAACACATCTTGTCGTAGATATCCATGAACGAGAGCGGGCCTGAGGTGTAAGCACCTGCACCGGAGACAAAAGCACCGCGTGGGCGCAGGGTCGAGAAGTCATAGCCGATGCCGCAGCCAGCCTTCAGGGTCAGCCCCGCCTCGTGCACCTTGCCGAGAATATCATCCATCGAATCCTCGATGGTGCCGGAGACGGTACAGTTGATGGTCGAAGTGGCAGGCTTGTGCTCAAAAGCCCCGGCGTTGGAGGTGATCCGGCCCGCCGGAATGGCACCATTGCGCAGAGCCCACAGGAAAGGCTCATACCAGGCTTCCGGTTCCAGCTCCTGCTCCGCCAGCGCCCGAGCAACGCGCTGGTAGGTCTCGTCGATAGTGCCATCGACAGGATGTCCATCCTTGCTCTTGAGGCGATATTTGCTATCCCAGATCTCGAGGGACGTTTCCTGGAGGGGAATGAGGCGGGAGCCAGCTTCGCTCTCCAGCACCGGGTTGGATTTAGCCATTTTCAATCAACCTTATATGAATGCATCAACGTCATGACAGTAGTAGAAAACACAACCAATAGCACCATTAAAAGAAAACAACACAATATATAGTGGTGATGCTGCCATGAGGGCGCAGATTCTATCCTAAAAAAATGCCCCGGCCAGCAGGTTTCTGCGCCAGGGCACTTAACTGATTAATTTACTGAGAGATTTAACACTCAGACATGGATCAGGGCTTCTTGACGTAAACGGTCGGCGTATCACCCGCCATATTCAGATAGAACTCATAAACCCCGTCAGCATCCGGTGAGAACTTCATATCCTCATATTTGGAACAGGGATTGACCGGCACCGCCTCGCCACCGAGTACGGCAACGCCATCGCTCGGGCTCTTGTAGCCAAAGTTGGTGCCACAGCTCCAACCGGAGTCAGCAAACTTGAACTTGTAGGGGGCCCACTCTTTCTTGAGGGTGCCTTTCGCCATGTAGAGTTTGTCGGCTACCTTGACCACCTTGCTCGCATCGGTCGCCATCCAGTCGTTCATCTCACCGCGCAGATAGATGGACTTGCCGCCAAAATCGCTATTGTCAGTAGCCTGCTCCGCTCCACCGTGGGATGCACAACCACCTAATACCAGGGTTCCCGCCGCCAGTATCATCGTTACTGTTCTTTTGAACATGTCTCTATTCCTTAATTTATTGTGATTCCTTGGTCCATCCATGTGGACGAAGGCATTAAAGCAGAGCCGGAATCACAAGAAAGGTAGAATCATCACATTCTGTGCTTTTTATGCCCAACCCCGGGCGGGCAAGTCAAAAGGTGAGAGCAAAATCACTCCGGTTTTGGTGCAACAAAATTGAATAGAAAAGGATTAAAAAGCGAAGTGATTGAATGGATTAGTGGAAATAGAGGCTTTTCGGGAAGGTGGCGTAATTTTCAGGCAATAAAAAACCCCGCTCGATGAGCGGGGTTTCTTGTATTGGGTGCCTGGCAGTGTCCTACTCTCGCATGGCGAATGCCACACTACCATCGGCGCTACCGCGTTTCACTTCTGAGTTCGGCATGGGATCAGGTGGTTCCACGGCGCTATTGCCGCCAGGCAAAAATCTTCAATCTGAGAAAGCTGACGTAAGTAGTGATGTTGCACTTGGCTTGTCACTATCACTGAATTTGAGTAGTTCGTTCATTCGCTACAAGGCCCAGAACACTTCTTGGGTGTTGTATGGTTAA